>JAQIBS010000211.1 GCA_027858965.1 Kiritimatiellia bacterium | reverse complement strand
CTTGGCAATCGCGTCAACTACTTGTTGTTTGAAAGCCTCGCTGTATTGTGTTCCATTCTTATTCACTTTGGTGTTTTCCTTCCCAAAGTGACAACCTATATCAGGACCGGACACTACATCCCACATCCTACGTCCCACTTCTCACATCCCACTTTTTACCTGGGAGTGCGTCCGAGAATATAACCGAACAATAAACTGATGACCGCCGTGCCGCCGATGAATGGCCACGGGTTCTGATGAACGTTCTTATTTACGTCAGAACTGATCTCACGCGCTTTTTCAACACCCTCTTCCTGGGCATGGGCGGCAGCCGCGACCGTATGGTCTTTGACACTGGCCAAACTTTGGGCAAGCCCCTTTTCAGTCTCCATGATCATCTCCCGCAGATGCGTATATTTGTCGGACATGAGATTCTTCAACTCGTCATTTTTCAGTTCGGCCGCTTCCTCCAGAAGTTTAAGTGCTTCCGTAATGTTAGCGCTGCTCGTATTTGTTTTTTCCATGATCAACCTCTTTTGTTTTAAAAAGTATCCTGTTCCTGTGATATGAAGGATACGTGATGGGCTTGATTTCTTCCATGGTTGACGCTCCTTCTCTATCGGTAAATCTTTACTCAAATCTCTTTTTTTTAGAAACACCAGTTAATTAAAACCATCCCCGGCGCCAGTTGGTCGGGCAGCGCCGTGAACCATTCATTCTCGGGCATGATGTTGACCAGGCCAATCTGCACTCCGCTTTTCGCCGTGTCCGCAACGTTGACTAAATCGAGCTGCAGCCCGTTCAGTTTGCCGGTATAGTTCACCATGCCGCACTGTAAACCAGTCATACTGCCCTCGGTGTAGTTCACTCCGCTGACAAGCAGGCCGAAGAAAGGTCCGCCTTGCCATCCGGTGAAGTTGCCCTTTGTGTAGTTGAGAAAACTCCACTGGCAGCCCGTATAGTTCTCCGCATAGTTCACAAGGCCCACACTCAGTCCGACACTGTCACCCGTGGACCCGTTTACAAAACCCAGTGCGAATGCCGACTGCGGGTTTTCGCCCCATATACTGAGGGCCAATCCCTCGATCCGCTCACTGCGGTCAAAGAGGGCGATCTCGGGAGTCAGACTGAGCTGGATCGGCTGACTTGCCATCACGCAGTTCAAACCCGCCACTCCCATTAAAATTACCAGTAACCGTTTCATACTTGTTTCTCTATGCTTATTCATAGGTTACTACAACATTGCCATTTGTGGCCGTGAATTCTGTGATGTTCAGCGCAGTGTCCGCCCAAATGCGATAGAACTGATTGCTGCCTTGCTGGGGGGCCGTTATCGATTTTATTGCGAAGTTGAAGAATTGCCCCGGAGTGTACGTGTACGCACCGGAAACCTCATCCGCTGAGCGTAATACCATCGCTTCGGCCGGGTCTGCGGGTTCTGAGACCGCATTGGATTGCAGGGTGACCGCCGTCTGAGCATATAGTCTACCATTCATCGAAGCGCCGGTTTGTATGGTGATTGAAGCCTGTGAGAGTATAATTCCTTCAATGTGCGCCGTAGTTCCAATTTCCACACCCACACCGCCGGCGACCTGCCAGAAGATATTACCGGCCTGTGCTCCACCGCTCAAAATGACAGACTGTGCGCTGGCCATCGTGAGATTTCCTGCAATCTGGAAAATCCAGACATCTTCAGGGCCGCCCGCGAGCGTTACATCCGTATTGATTAAGACTGCGGTGCTCCATTTGTAGAGACCTGGAGAGAGCGTCATTCCACTGATATTTCCGGCACCCAGTTCAGTGTAATCAGGCAATGTTCGTCCAGCAGCATCGGTGTAAGCAGTTTCCATGTCGCTGACCGCTGTAGTCAGGATGGAAGGAGTTGGTGCTGCATAGTCGGAGGCATAGATTTTCCCCGTGACCTGAGTCGATGTCGAAAATGTACCGGAGCTATCTATTATAAGAGAAAAGCCTGTTATAGCCGTTGAGCCAATTGGGCTAACACCCATATCCCCCGTCACTTGTGAACCCGAAACCGTACTGATTCCTGATTTTGCCAGAATCGCGAAATTTCCCGCACTTCCAAGGCCAATCGGCAGATCAGGATAACCGCCCATGGCGGTAAGTCCTGACAAGTGTATCATTGTCAGTATGATCGCTGCAGAATTAATTTTTTTCATAGTTTTAACCTCTTTCTATTGTTTTTATGCATATTTAAGTTGCATGCTTCTGCATGGGAAGTGCATCACCATACTCCTTATTTATAAATGCATAATATGCGAAGTAACGGGTTTAGTATATGGGGTATAACCCTACCTCGGATCTTTTCCGCTATGCGGGTACCAGGAGCAATGCCAAATCCTTTTCACGCTGAAAATTCTGACGGACGAGATACCCGTCATCGACGTGGATTTCCGAGTCACCGGAGTAGGGCCGCCTGCCGATCATTCCGTAGTTCATGATCATCACGTCGACCGCTAGGTAGGGTTATACCCCATAGAACAGCGCAATCCGGTTGTCTATAATAGTTGCATAACAAGGTATGGAAAATGAAATTCGAGATCGTTCAACCAGTCGAAAGGAATCACAGAATGAAAAAGCAGAAGATGATAAAATCCAGCAAGAGCGGGAGCGTCCCGATTTATGGACACGCTCTGCGGACACTTAGCAGGAAGGCGGAGAAACAGATCCTCATTGGTCTTGTCATTGCGGCTGCCATGGTGACTCCTCACCGAATATGGGCGGCGGGTCCGGCACCCATCGACCTCAAATCGACGGAAACTTTCATGATTCTGGCCACCTCCACGACCACCACGACGGGCGGGGGATATATTAATGGAGATGTCGGTTTGTCTCCGGCTGGTTCGCAGGGTATCCCCGTAGATCAGATCAACGGGACGATATACAACGGCGGCCCGATCGCCGCCCAGGCCCAACTCGACTTGAACGACGCGATAATCGCGGCCAGCCCGGCCCAGCTTCCGAACGGTATTGATGCCGGAGCCGAGCTTGGCGGGCAAACCCTGGTGGCCGGTGTTTATAAATCTCCATCGGGTGCGTATGACATCACATCGGTGGATCTCACGCTGGATGGCGGCCCGGACGATGTCTGGGTTTTCCAGATGGCGAGCACTCTCACCGTGGGCGTGGGACGTCAGGTTATTTTGACCGGCGGTGCCCAGGCCAAAAACATTTTCTGGCAGGTTGGAAGTTCGGCAACCCTGGGTACATCCTCCGTTTTCAAGGGAACCATCATGGCGTATGCCTCCATCAGCATGAATGCCAGCTCGATCCTGGATGGCCGGGCATTGGTGCAGGTTGGAGCGGTTACCTTCAATGGCGCGGCTGGCAGACTGCCCATTCCGGTGGCTCCTGTATTTACCAATATCGTCGCAACCGCCACCAACTGCACGATGACAGTCCGCACCATGCCGGATTTTCTCTTAACGCTGGAAACCACGCCAAACCTGCTTGCCCCGGACTGGACGCCGATCGACTCGGCTACTCCGACCAATATCTTCTGGACCTTCATCGACAACACCGCGCCCTCCGT
This sequence comes from Kiritimatiellia bacterium, assembly GCA_027858965.1. Lineage (GTDB taxonomy): Bacteria > Verrucomicrobiota > Kiritimatiellia > RFP12 > UBA1067 > M55B167. Next base: position 26,290 of record JAQIBS010000211.1, on the reverse strand, counting down.
CACGACGCAACGCTTTTACAGGGCGTTTCTGACGCAATAAATAGGTTTTGGGTTGCACTGAAATAGTCGGGTGGACGACACGGAGGTCATCCACTCCAGTATTAGAAAACAAGCGTTATTTGAATATTCTGGAGGGTCGGGCTCCGTCCCAACCGCAAATTGAGACCGCTGGACGTGACCTATGATCTGAACGGTGGCGAGGTTAGCCTGTATATCGGTCGACATTTCTGATCCTGCCGCAAGCCAGAACGGAAAATGCGAAAGAGAGCAAGCGCAGTATTTCTGCCCTTGCTCTCTTGGCTTCCTGTAGTGTTGGCTCTCTGATCCAGGTTATTTGCTTCTGAAAAGCAACTCTACAGTCAGGCTTAAGTGGATTGTAGAGTTGCCATCACGTAATTCATAAACTTGTTTCTCCTTTGTATGTGTGTTATTTCTTTCGTATGTATATAATATATATTATTTGGTTTTTTATCACCATGGGGTCTAACCCTACCCTCAGGAGTCTCGTCTTCAGGCTTCACAACAGCTACGCCCGGACAATTCGTCCCGCAAGCGGAACTACGCCGAGGCAAGCAGGATTCAGTGTTTCGCATCCCGCGCAAAACGATCAAAACGACATAAATCGTACCAACAGGCACACTTTCAACTCGGGTGTATCTGTACTGGGGCGAGGCCGACGAAGGGACGGTATTAGAAAATTGGGCTCACACCAAAAGTTTGGGAATTATGGTGGCGGGGCCGTTGAGCGTTGATGTGGCGGGTCTGACACCCAACCGCACGTATAACTATCGGTTTTTTGCAAAAAAACCAGGATGGCGAGGTCAGCTCGCATATCGGGCGGTGTTTCTGTTCCTGCCGCAAGCCAGAGCTGAAAATGCGAAAGAGAACAAGCGCAGTATTTCTGCCCTTGTTCTCTTTGCTTTCTGTAGTGTTGGCTCTTTGAGCTAGGTTATTTGCTTCTGATAAACAACTCTTTCTTTCGAATCAGACCCCTTTCGACGTCTGTACATGCATATTTTCTCTATGCCTATTCATAGGTTACTACAACATTGTCATTTGTGGCCGTGAATCCTGTGATGTCCAGCGCAGTGTCTGACCAAATACTATAAAACTGATTTGTACCTTGTTTTGGGGCCGTTATCGATTTTATTGTGAAGTTGATGAATTGCCCCGGAGTGTACGTGTACGCACCGGAAACCTCATCCGCCGAGCGTAATACCATCGCTTCGCTCGTGTCTGCGGGTTCTGTGACCGCATTGGATTCCAGGGTGACCGCCTTCTGAGCTAATAGTCTACCGTTCATCGATGCGCCGGTTTGCATGGTGATTGCAGCCTGTGAGAGTATAATTCCTTCAATGTGCGCCGTAGTTCCAATTTCCACACCCACACCGCCAGCGACCTGCCAGAAGATATTCCCGGCCTGTGCTCCACCGCTCAAAATGACAGACTTTGCGCTGGCCATCGTGAGATTTCCTGTGATCTGGAAGATCCAGACATCTCCAGGGCCGCCCGCGAGCGTTACATCCGTATCAATTAAGACCGCGGTGCCCCATTTGTAGAGGCCGGGAGCGAGCGTCAGACCGCCGATATTTCCGGCGCCCAGTTCAGTGTAATCGGGCAATGTTCGGCCGGCGGCGTCGGTGTAAGCGGTTTCCATGTCGCTGATCGCTGTAGTCATGATGGAAGGGGTTGGTGCCTTATAGTCGGAGGCATAGATCTTTCCAGTCACTTGAGCAGATGTTGAAAAGGTGGTAGTGCTATCCAATATAAGAGAAAAACCGGTTATAGCTGTTGAGTCAATCGGACTCACGCCCATATCCCCTGTCACTTGAGAACCCGGAACCGTACTGATTCCTGATTTTGCCAGAATTGCGAAACTTCCAGCGCTTCCAAGGCCAATCGGCAGTTCAGGATAACCGCCCATGACAGTGAGTCCTGAGAGCATTATCGTAGTCATAATGATCGCTGCAGAATTAATTTTTTTCATAGTTTCAACCTCTTTCTATTGTTTTTATGCCTATTTAAGTTGCATGCTTCTGCATAGGGAGTGCGTCACCATACTCCTTGTTTATGAGTGCATAATATGCGAAGCAACGGGTTTAGTATATGGGGTATAACCCTACCTCGGATCTTTGCCGCTATGTGGATCTCCCTATCGCCGGGGTAGAGCTGTCTGGCTATCATTCCGAAACTCATGAGCACCACGTCGACCGCTCGGTAGGGTTATACCCTATAGAGAATAGCAAGTCAAAATATTAAGGTACTCTTCATGACACAGGTCGCTCAGGCGGCTGACAAATCGAAAGGGATTAGAAAATGAAAACGTTTACAATCACAGTTGCTAACACAACCATAACATATCCTTCACCTGCACAGGACGCGCAGTCACTTCGTGTGAACAGGATGAAACGGCTTTGCATGGGTTTTGCCTTCGCCGTGGTTGCCGTGATGATACCACACCGGATATGGGCTTCCGTGCCTGTTGTGGATAATGCTAACGGCGCATCGAATGTGCTCTCGGTCAGTGCGACACTCTGCGGGACGCTGACTTCGACAGGCGCACTCCCAACTCAAGTGTCTGTATACTGGGGTGAGACCGATGGGGGGACGAACACGATAGGGAGTTGGGGGCACACGAACGATCTGGGAACGAAAACGGAGGGGCCGTTGAGTCTTGAGGTGTCGAACCTGGTGCCGGATCGGATGTACTACTACCGGTTCTACGCGACGAACCTGGATGGATGGGCGTGGGCCAATCCGACGGCGAACTTTCAGACACTGGCTGCGGCAGGCCCCATGGCCATCAATTTAAGATCGACCGCCCATTTCACAATTCTGGCAGGGGCGGCGGTCATAACTATGGGAGAGGGGGTCATTAACGGGGATGTCGGGGCCAGCCCGATCAGTGGGTCCTCCATATTGATACCCCCAAGTCAAGTGAACGGAACAATCTATGCGGTCGATGCCACTGGGACTCAAGCGCCGAACGTGGTGATCGACCCGGTGCTGTTAACGGCGGCCAAAGGGGACTTGACCCTTGCTTACAACGAAGCCGCAGGAAGAACACCTGTGCCGACAGGGCCCTTCTTGAATCCCGGTGCCGGAAATCTTGCAGGGCTGAACCTGATTCCAGGCCTCTACAAATTTACGAGTGGGGCTTTGATAACAGGGGATGACGTCACCCTCACGGGCGGCCCCAATGATGTCTGGATTTTCCAGATAGCGTCTGACCTTACGGTGGGCAGCATGGTTCACGTCATCTTGGCGGGCGGCGCGCAGGCCAGAAACATCTTCTGGCAAGTAGGCACGTCAGCGACGATCGGAACGTTCGCCGTATTCAAGGGAACCATCTTGGCCTATCAGTCCATCACGATGGATACCAGCAGTACAATGGACGGGAGGGCTTTGGCATTTGAAGCCGGGGTTACCTTCAATGGCGATGGCGGCAGTCTGCCAACTCCAGCGGTTCCTGAATTCACCGCTATCTTCAGGACCAACAGCGTCTCGGCGACTGTCGTCCTTGAGACCACGCCGTATTACTTCCTGACACTGCAATTTTGCCCGGATCTGCTGCTTGCGGACTGGATGACGGTCGCCACGGATACCCCTGTCGCCAGTCCCTGGACGTACACCGACACAAACGCAACGACAACCGTGACGCAGCGCTTCTACAGGGCGTTTCTGACGCAGTAAATATTGATTTTAATACACGATTTTGACGACGGCTATGTCCATCCTGATATCTGGACCGGCGACAGCGGGGTGCCCTCCGTACGGTAGGGTTAGACCCTATATAACAATTTCGATCTATAAACTAGACTGGTTTTAAATAAAAGGAGATTATCCATTATGAAAAAACAAATCATGACATTACGGAACGCGCGGTTAATAGCTACCGTGGTTTTTTTCTACACGATCGGAGCTAAAGCAGCAAATGTAGATTGGGGTACGGCGGCGAACTTCGCAGTGCTCGGCGGCTCGACGGTGACCAGCACTGGTGCGACGGTGATCACTGGCGACCTTGGCGTGAGCCCGGGAAGTACCATTATGGGGTTTCCTCCAGGTATAGTGAACGGAGCGACTCACGCGGGTAACGCGGTTGCCGCACAGGCGCATTCCGACGCATTGACGGCATATAACACGCTCGTGGCCATTACGGGTGCTACGGACCTGACCGGCCAGGACTTAGGAGGGCTCATACTTACGGCGGGTACCTATAAGTACAGCTCGGCCGCCCAACTGACAGGGACTCTCACCCTCGACGGACAAGGTCAGAGCGATTCGAGTTTCGTTATCCAGATCGGAAGTACGTTAACGACCGCCTCGGCCTCGTCGATCTTATTGATAAACGGCGCTATGTACGACAATATATTTTTCCAAGTCGGAAGCTCAGCCGCTCTCGGTGCAGGAACGGATTTCTCGGGGAACATCGTCGCCCTCACCTCCGACACCCTTAATACTGGTGCCACTGTGAACGGACGGGTCATCGCCATCAACGGGGCCGTTACGCTCGACGGCAACACAATTGTAACAGTTCCGGAGCCCGCCTCTGCCGCTCTTCTCTTTTCAGGCCTGTTGTTATTGGCCTCCAGAAGACGGGCTAACACCGCTGTGTGACTCTCTTTACGACTTGAGGTTGAGCAGCGTTACGTTTACTAAAAAGATCACGTTGGCAGGTGGTGTGTTTTAGGTATTTTTTTGGGGGGGGGGTTACGCGCCCTCCCGCAGTCGCGCATACGCGTCAACTTAAACTCGCATAAAAAATCGTGAGCCAATATCAAAAATTGCGCATTTTAGTCGTTTTCCGATTGTTTTCGCTATCGACATCGCTATCGGCATCGGTATCGAATAAGGGTTACGAATAACTTGATCGATCCCGATAGCGATTCCGATCCCGAATTCCGGAACTTTGCCTCGTGAATTAAAAACTAGTCCGCTTTTGTCCATTTTCTCTCAAATATTCCCGAAAATCCGTAATTTTAAGCCACCTTTAACAATTTTTCGAAATCTCTTAGGTTGACGCGTATGCGCAGTTGCCCTTCGGCAGGCTCAGAGTTGACGGGAGAGACACGGCTACAACAATAGGCTAAGTGCCCTCGAGCACTCACTCGCCTCCCCTTTTTTCTTCTATGCAACGCAAATCGTTGTTGTCAAAAGCAGGGTACGATTCATTTTTGTTCAAAACCTTACTATAAGTTTAAATCAGCCGTCTAACGCCTGTACTACATACAAAATTTCGTTTGTAGTACACACTTTAGTGTGTTGCTCAAGCTCGTGGAGCAGTTTTCAACTAAAATGAATCGCACCTTTTCTCAACTTGTTTCTCCTTTCTGTGTGTGCTTTCTTTCGTATGTTGATAATATATATATACTGGTCGTTTATAACCATGGGGTAAAACCCTACCGTGGTGAGATACAAAGTTTCTGTTGGACGTTCACTCCGCCCGGTGCGGACCTGGCCACTTTCGTTTTACTCGATCATTCGTTAATGCTTTGCTTGCAGATTCTGCCCGTCCTGTTTTACACGCCGCTGCAATAACAAAGGTAGGGTTATACCCTATATAGAAAAGCACCTTTTCTAACTATACTACATACTTACGAAATGAAGATCTCTATACAACGAGTAAAACAGAAAGGACTCCACCAATGAAATCTAAGAATGTGTTGGCACTTATATGGATGGCGGCAGCGATGCTGACCTCAATCGTCAGAGCAGGAAACCCCGAATTGCCTCTGGACCTTGGATCGGCAGGTGATTTCGTGATCCTGGCAAAAACAGGTATCAGCACGGTGCCGAGTGCCGACATCAAGGGCGATATGGGCGTGAGTCCAATCCTAGCGACAGCCATAACGGGCTTCTCGCTCATCATGGATTCCTCGGGTGAGTTCTCAACATCCGCCCAAGTTACCGGCAGGATCTATGCGCCCGACTACGCGAATTCCACGCCCGCCAAGATGACTGCCGCGATATCGGATATGGAGGCGGCGTACACGGCAGCCGCGGGACGCACCATTCCCGATGCGACGGAACTGATGGCCGGTGATATCAGCGGTCTGACGCTTACTCCAGGCCTTTACAAATGGAGCACCCAAGTTTTGATCAATCAGGATGTCTGGCTCGACGCCGGAGGCAACGCGGATGCCATCTTCATCTTTCAGATCGAGGGTGACTTGACTATGGCGGGCTCCAAGAAGGTCATTTTGAGCGGCGGTGCGCAGGCCAAGAACATCTTCTGGCAGGTCGGTGGCGGAGCGGGGGCCGTCATCGGAACCTACGCACACTTTGAAGGCATCGTCATGACTGCGAAAGCGATCGACATGCAAACCGGCGCCTCATTCAACGGCAAACTGTTGGCGCAGAGCGCCGTCACGTTGAACCAGAACAACATCGTGGATGCGAATCTGATTCCCCCGCCCCTGGTGCAACTGGAGATCGTTTCCGTGCATAGTACGGGCACACCGTCGACAGGGGTCTACGTCAACGTCATGGGCAGCCTGCTGACAAACAGCATCACGCCCGTCGAGACGATGGGCGGCACGCAGTACGTGAACACCGGATGGAGCATGATCGGCAACGTACCGGAATCGGGCCCCACGAACAGCATGAGCATGACCCATACGAACGACGCAGTGCTGACATGGCTGTGGAGCACTAACTACCTGCTGAACGCCTCGGCCGATCCGGGCGGCAGCGTCACCGGCGACACCAACGGCTTCTATGCGGCTGGTGCACTCGTGAACGTGACCGCCGTGCCGGTTTCTGGCGCCTCCTTTGCAGGGTGGACGGGCAACCTGAGCGGGCCGACCAACAATTTAACGCAGAGCATGACCATGGACCAGGCCCGGACTGTGGTCGCACACTTTACCTTAGGCCTGTCGAACGTAATATTGGAGATCGTCTCTGCACATGGCACGGGCACGCCGGCGACAGGGGTCTACGTCAACGTCATCGGCAACCTGTTGACGAACAGCATCACGCCCATCGAGACGATGGGCGGCACGCAGTACGTGAACACGGGCTGGAGCATGATCGGCAACGCACCGGAATCGGGTCCCACGAACAGCATGAGCATGACCCATACGAACGACGCGGTGCTGACGTGGCTGTGGTCCACCAACTACATGCTGAACGCCTTTGCCGATCCGGGCGGAAGCCTCACCGGCAGCTCCAACGGGTTCTACACCGCCGGCTCTACCACGTCGGTCACGGCGGCGCCCGGCCTCGGCTACACCTTCGACGGCTGGGAAGTGAACGGCATTAACTTTGGCGCTGGTGTGGCGTTGACCATCACGCCCATGGACGAGGCCAAGAATGTCACCGCTGTTTTCAGCCCCGACTTTGTTGACGTGTCATCGAATGTAGACTGGAATGTCACCTGGGAGTTCAATCCGCGGTTAGGGTACTTCCTTGGGACTCTGACGATCACCAACACCTCGACAAAAATCCTGCTGGCCCCGTTCTGGTTCGAGGTTGAGAGCACGACGAATCACTGGCTGCGCTGGCCGACCGGTTTCGACGCCGGCACCGGCAAGTATTATACGAACATCACCTACGCCGTCACCAACCAGTTGTCCGACAGTGCCCTCGATCCCGGTGAGTCCGTTACCGTGATGGGCATCGAGTTGATGGGCCGTCGTGAGCCGACCAATACGCTGGTCATGGCGGTGTGGGCCGATCCGCCCGGCACCCTGTCGATGCCCGTCGACACCGACGGTGACGGCATGCCTGACGTGGACGAATACATCGCTGGCACCAGCGCCACGGATCCGGGTTCGGTCTTCCATATCCGGCTGGGTGCGGATCAACGCAGTATACTGTGGGATACTCTTCCCAATCGCATTTACACGGTTCTGATATCCACCAATCTGATTCAGGGGTTTACTGCCGTACCCAACACAATTGATGGCACCGGCGCTTCTGCAGCCTATACAGCCCAGCCACAGGCCGCGGGTAACACTCCAAAGGGTGCCGTTTTCTATAAGGTCGAAGTACAGATTAAATAATTGAAAGTGAGGAAATTATAATGAAATCAACACAAGGTAATATAGCGTTCATCCTGGCGCTAACGGCGGCTCTAGCCGGTTATAGTCAGGAACCGCAGGCCACGGACGGCGAGAAGCTGGTTTTACGTGCACCTAAAACGAGTAAATGGCAGATTCAGGTCGGCGCGGTTCACCAGTGGAGCCGCGGCATGTCCGTTAGCGGACCCGCACCCACTCCTTCATCAGGCGGACGCCCGAATTTGTCAGGTATGACAGGTCTGACCTATCCCGGCAACAACGCCCTCACACCGCGCGATTTTGACGACGGCTATGTCCATCCTGATATCTGGACCGGCGACAGCGGTGTGCCCTCCGATCGGCAGGGCATGACCTGGAACTGGGGTGCCCAGAACGCCAGCCAATATGACTATGACGGGGGAGTTCACCCGACCCTCTCATTCCATCTCGACCGGGGCGAGGCTGTCGGCCCGGCCTACAATATCAACAGCGGAGGATCGGAGGATGACTTTGACGCCTACGGCCTCGAAGTCAAGGCGAAACGCCTGCTGCACACATGGATGAAGGATGCCGATGCGGCTGATGAACAGGACGCTGGTGTCGCTCTGGAAATGAGCCTGGTGGTCGGCTTGGCCTGGTTTCCCTCGATAACGCAGAATCACCGGCGCTCCATGGGGCTAGATGTGTACGGAGTGTCGGAAACCTACATCTATCTGGATTACTACGGGACAGTGGCCGGTGGTTCATGGCCTGCTCTGACCGTGCCTTACTCAGGAATATATGGCACAATTGACGGTTCAGCCGCCGGGCCGCTTATTCCCGGGGCGCCGGAATCCTTCATCCAGAACTCGACCTATCTTGGTTCAATCCGTAACACAGTGGATATTGAAAGTAAGATATGGCGCTTACGCGGCGAAGCAGGATTGGAATTTGCGAAGCCGCTTACAAAACGTCTGAACATCTACGTAGCGCCTCAATTTGTGCTCGAGTTTGTCGATATGAGCGTCGATCGGAGGGAAAGCAGTACTGGGGGCGGGGCCAGCACCTCAAGTTCGCAGAGTAAACACAAAATGGCAGTCTACCCGGGTATCCTGCTGACCGCCGGCGCAGATTACAGCATCAGCGAGAACTGGTATGCAGGAGCCAGTGTCGGCTATGAATGGCTCTTCCAGGATCCATACGTGCGCGTGGGAGCAGACAAGGTGACCTACGATCTGACCGGTGGCGAGGTCAGCCTGTATATCGGCCGGCGTTTCTGATCCTGTCGCAAGCCAGAACGGAAAATGATAATAAGAGCGAGTGGGCGAGTGCTGGGTGAAACCCTAGGTAACGGAGTAATGAAAAACATGATCCCTGAAGGGGTTCCATTTCCTGGTGTGCTTTTATATGTTCATCGGCCTTTTAACCGCACCCTTAACCGACACCTTTACTCGGATACGCTTCAACGACTGACTTGCTCGATTTCCGGCCCGTTTCTCGATGAAGTGAGACGGTGGATGATAGCGGGCGACGAGAGCGGATGACGAGTAGCCTTTCCGCTCTCTAAAATCGTTTCACTTTCTACTTCCCACTTTTCACGATCGGAGGCGAAGCCGACCTCCGCGCCCGACGCGGACCTAGCTCTCTTTGGGCGGACCGGTCACGTCTTCCAGCATTTTCACGCAACCCGATTTCTGCAGCCACGTTTTTTCATCCATTGCCACACGGAGCAGGAGAATACCTGCGACCACATAGGCCGTTCCCAGCGCCAGACCGAGGAGTGCCTTGGCTTTCACTGTCCACGGTAGCAGAATAAACACTCCCGCATGCAGAAGAAGCCCGCCACCGCCGATGAGGCCGATCATAAACACCACCCCCATCAAGCCGAGCGCAGATAACCGGGCCAGCCGTATGCCGTGTAAATAGGATTTCGCTGCCTCGATTCTGAGCATCCTGATCGACAAATGCCGGTAATTGGACAGCATTTTGACCGCGATGGCCGACACAACGCCCTTGAATAGATTACTTAACATTACTTTCCTCAAAATAATAAATGATCTGTCGAATTAATCTTTGTCGCTTAGCGGAATTGTCTGTGGGCAAAGCTTTTGTCTATTCCGCCGAAGGCTCTGGAGTGCGCAGACCAGTCTGCGCTTTTGTTTCAGCCGACCCTGCTTGTCAGGGCGTAGCCCCGCGAATGCGGGCGAAGACTGATCGGCTACTGAGCATCGCAACGGGGTTGCGACGTTAATAGCGGCAACAGGTTGCCGCACTCCAAAGCTATCCGCGCCATCAAAACATACTTATTCATTCTGCCAGAGATGTGTATAACAACAAGAGGCCTTCACCCTTCACATTTCACTCCTCACCTGTGAGGGCGTCCGAGGATATAGCCGAACAATAAACTGATAACCGCTGTGCCGCCGATGAAAGGCCACGGGTTTTGATGAACGCTCTTGTTTACATCGGAACTGATCTCACGCGCTTTCTCAACTTTCGCTTCTGTGGCATTGGTGGTTGCCTCAACAGCATGGTCTTTGGCGCTGGCCAGCTTCTGGGCAAACCCGTTCTCGGTCTCTATGATCGTCTCCCGCAGATGCGTGTATTTGTCGGACATGAGATTCTTCAACTCGTCTTTTTTCAGTTCGGCTGCTTCATCCAGAAGTTTAAGCGCTTCCGCAATGTTAGCACTGCTGTTTTTTGTTTTTTCCATTATCAACCTCGTTTGTTTTTTTTCGCACCGTGTTCCTGCGAATGGATTTTAATATGTTATCTGTGGCTATGCTTCCATAACCACAGACAACGGCCCAGCCCTTTACAGGCTCTTGATCTGCTCAACTGTCATCGGATTAAAAACCCCAGTTAACAAAAATCATTCCCGGTGCCAGTTGGTCGGGCAGCTCACTGAACCACGCATTTGAAGGAATCAGATTAACCACACCGATCTGGACTCCGGTTTCGGCCGATTCAGCATAGTTGACAAAACCGAATTGCAGTCCGGTCAGTTTACCCGCATAGTTCACCCATCCGGTCTGCAGACCCTTCATCGTTCCGCCTGTATAGTTCACAAAGGCGCTTTGCCAACCGAGGAAATCTCCCTTTGTGTAGTTGATTGCCGCCCACTGGACACCCTTGTAATCCTCGGCATAGTTGAGAATGAACGACAGGCTCAGGCCGGCACTCTGGCCGGTGGACCCGTTGACAAACCCGAGGGCTAGTGCTGTCTGCGGGTTTTCGCCCCATATGCTCAGAGCTAATCCTTCAATCTGCTCACTGCGGTCATAAAGGGCGATTTCGGGAGTCAGGCTGAGCTGAATTGGCTGGCTTGCCATCACGCAATTTATACTCGCGACTCCTGTTAGAACTAATAATAAACGTTTCATAATGTGTTTCTCCTTTGTTTGTGTTGAACGGTGTATTTCTTTTATGTAATTGTAATATATATGAAACGGTTGTTTATCGCTATGGGGTGAAACCCTACCGTGGGAGGCATCTGTAAATTAAAAGATGTTAAATTAATTACAATCGTTTAAATTATTATTTAACTTGTTATATTGATGTGAGCTTTTGCCCCTCGTAGCAAGAGTTTGGAAATATATACAACTGAGATCAGACAGCTCCTGCTGGACAGTTTTTTTGCTGTTTTTGAATTATATGATCCCGTTCGGGAGCGTTTAAGCCTTAATGGAGCAGTTCAACTGCCGTTTCTAGGTTCAATAGAAATACACGGTTGGTACCGCTGACGAATTTGCAAAGCTTACCGTCCACACACAGGGAAATCGGCGGGGCCGCACCATCACGTCCGCGGATCGTTAGCGCATCGCGCGTCAGCCGCAGATCGAGTGAATGCCCGCGATAGCGGATGCGCATGTCGAGGCGTTCGATGTCCTGCGGCAATTCAGGATGGAGCTGCAGAATGTCGCCTTTGACCTCAATGCCGGTCCATGCCCGCTGCACCAGATCGACCGTTCCGGCCATTGCTCCGAGGTGTACACCCTCCTCCGTGGTGCCCTGCTGGATGTCGGTCATGTCGCTTTGTAGCGCCTCCGCGAAGAACTGCATCGAGCGCGGCCGGTCGGAACGCGCCAGCACCCAGCCATATACCACACGGGAAAGCGTGGAGCCGTGGGATGAGCGGTCGGTATAGTAGGTGATGTTTCGCGGAATGGTCTCGACCTCGAACGGATAGCCCAGACGTTCGAACAATTCGCCGATTTCCTCAGCGGAAAACAGGTAAAACAGCATGAGCACGTCGGCCTGTTTCGAGAGCTTGTAATGGTTGGCGTTGTCGTTCTCCCCTTCAAGGATAAGATCGAGACGCTGAATATTGCCATAACGGGTTCGGTAGTCCTCCCAATCGAGTTCACGCAGTTTCTCGTAGCCCTCGAACTGACTGATAATCCCGTCTCCATGGAACGGGACAAACATCCTGCGACTGATATCGTCCCAGTGCGTGATCTCCTCCGCCGACAAGCCCAGTCGCGTCGTGAGCTCGGCGCGACGCATATCAGACAGGAGATCGAGCACCTTCAGCGCCCGGCACAGCACCCACACGGCTGTGATGTTGGTATAAGCGTTATTGTTGAGGCCGGGCATTGTGGAATCTGGATAGCCGTCGTGAAATTCGTCAGGGCCCATCACACCTCGGATCTCGTAGCGTCCGCGCTCGTCATCAAAACTCGCGATGCTCGACCAGAAGCAGGCGATTTCGAGGATCAGCTCCGCTCCGTAGGAATGCAAAAACTCGACATCCTGGGTGACTTGGAAGTATTGCCAGACGTTATGGGCGATGGCACTGCCGACATGGCGCTGCAAGTAGGAGTTGTCGGGCACCCAGCGCTGCGAGCGCGGATTCAGATTGACCGCCTGGGTCTCCTCCTGACCATCACTTCCGCTCTGCCAGGGGAACATCGCTCCTTTATAACCGGCAGCCGCAGCTGCGGCACGCGCCTCGCCCAGTCGCCGGTAGCGGTATATCAGAAGCGAGCGGGTGATTTCAGGCATTCGATAATTGAAAAACGGAAAGATGAACAGTTCATCCCAGAATACATGGCCCTGATACGCCTCTCCGGTCCACCCGCGCGCGGGTACACCGATATCGAGGCCGATGGAGTTGGGCGATACGGCTTGCAGCAGGTGAAACATGTTCAATCGAAGCAACATCGGGACGTTCATTTTGAACCCGGGTTCGGTTGGCTGGATATGCACTTCGAAACGGCGCCACAGGTGCTCCCATGCGAGCACATGATCCGCCATCACGGTATCGAAGCGCCCCGTGCGAGCAATCGCCTTGCGAGCCTCCAGCCCGCACTCCGATATGGCGTAATCGCGCGAGGTATAAAAAGAGGCCAGCTTCTCCAGCACCAGCGTCTCGCCTTGCTCGACGTCGATGTTGAACTCCTGCCCGATGTATCCCGGTTCCTCGATGAGCTGGCGCCGGACTTTGAGAAGCTGTCCGTCGAGGAACCCCTGCGTTCGCGCCATCTGTGCGACATGAATATTTGACTGGCAGGTGCGTGCCAGCAGGAACACGCCGTCCTCTCCAAAGGCCTCGCCTGCCAGCGGCTCCAAGTGCTTGTTGTTGAACTTGCGGTACAGCTTCGCGCCCGTATTGGTGACGCGCCCGTCAATCGCTGAACGCACCGTGACGCTGGCTGACCAGTTGTCGGCGGTCAGAGTCAGTTCCATCGCGCCCAAATGCATGTCTCCCATTGAAACCAGTCGTCGCTCCTTGAGCGTGCTGCGCCGCCCTTGTCCATCCTCGAAGCTTACGCGTCGCAAGAGTATGCCTTGTCGTAGATTGAGTTCCTGGCAATAGGACAGAATCTTGACGGTTTGCGCATCGAACCAGTCCTCCTCGGCGATGCGAAATTCGAGCGCGAGCCAGTTGGGAAAATTCACGAGGTCCTCGTTTTCAACCACGCGGCCGGCGATGTCGGTGTGCAACCGGTTGTAGCCGCCGGCGAGGTAGGTTCCCGGATAGTGAATGTCATCCGCCACGGCCCCAGCGGCGGCTCCGCGCGTCGCGAAATAGCCATTCCCAAGGGTGCACAGGGCTTCGCGGATACCCTCTTGGGCCGGGTCGAAGCCTTCGAACACCAGTGACCACGCGGATGGTGGTTCCACCGCCACTCCTACTTGCGCCAGATCGGTCACCACAATGTCGGCGCCGGCATCGTGCAGCGCCTTCGCGTGTCCGCGACGATCGACGCCGATCACACAGCCGAATCGGCCGGCACGTCCAGCCGCGACACCGACAATCGCGTCCTCCACGACGACCGCACGCGAAGGTTCCACCCCGATGCGCCGTGCCGCCTCAAGGAAAGCATCCGGGGCTGGCTTGCCCTTGAGCTCGAGCTGGGTGACGGTCTTTCCGTCCACTCGCGTGTCGAACAGTTGCGCGATGCCCGCTGTCTCGAGCACCGCCGCGCAGTTGTTGCTCGAGGACACGACGGCGGTTTTGATCTCCTCGGCCCGGAGTTTGCGTACCAGCGCGATCGCAGACTCATAGGGCTCGATGCCTTGCTGCTCCAGGTGTTCCAGGAAATACCGGTCTTTCTGATTGCCCAGCGCATGCACGCTTTGCATATCGGGGCCGTCATCGGGTGAACCCATCGGTAATTCAATTCCGCGCGACTTGAGGAATGCTGCCACGCCATCGTAACGCGGCTTGCCGTCAACGTAGCGAGGATAGTCGGTGTTGATATCAAAGGGAACGAACGGCTCGTCCATACGGGTGGCGCGCGGCTCGAGAAAACCATCGAACAGCTTTTTCCAGGCCGAGGCATGCACGCTCGCCGACCTGGTCAGCACGCCGTCCAGGTCGAACAGCACCGCGTCGTAGTCCTGCGGGGAGAGTGTGGTAGTAACTTTCATTTAATCTCCAAATTCATGGTGCGACTCCGCGCGGGATTCGCAATCGGCAGGATTGCGCCTAGAGAATGGTCAGCTGGACATTGCTTTCAATGATGCCTTCCGCGATCGCGTAGCGGGTGAGGCCGGCTGTGTCGTGGATGCCGAGTTTTTGCATGAGGTGGCTGCGGTGCTTCTCGACGGTCTTGATGCTGATTCCGAGTTCCGCAGCGATCTGCTTGTTGGCCTCGCCTTCGGCGATAAGCTGGAGCACTTCCGCTTCGCGCTGGGTTAGGTGGATTCCGCTCGTCTTTGGCAGGCCTTTCCGGTCTATCTCAATCGGGTGGCGTTGATGGAGGCGCTTGGCGACCGAGGGACTGAAATAGGTGTTGCCCTTGTCGATCTCCCGGATCGCATCGGCCAGCACGTGCGCGGAGGTCTGCTTGATCAGGAATCCCGAGGCCCCCAGAGTCGTCGCTTTTTCGATGTAGGCATCATCGCTGTGGGCGGAGAGGATGAGCACTTTGGTTTCAGGTGCAACATCAAGAATCTGCCGGGTGGCTTCGATGCCGTTGAGCTGCGGCATGGCAATGTCCATCACGACCATGGCGGGATGGTGTTTTTTTGCGAGTTCCACCGCCTGCCGGCCGGTGGCCGCTTCGCCGATGACTTTGATGTCGTTCTCGGCCTCCAGAATGTTGCGCAGTCCTTCCCGGACGATTTCATGGTCGTCGGCCAGCAGGACACGAATACTTGTTTTAGATTTCATGAACAGAGGTTCTCCTCGGCGGGTTTCTTGCACGGGATCTGCGCATGGATGGTTGTGCCGCTGCCCGGCGAAGATTCAATGGAGAAGGTTCCGCCGACCATCTCCACTCGCTCTCTCATTCCCAGCAGACCCAGCCGGCCATGCGCATGGGTCGTTAATATCTGATCCACCTCGAACGATTGTCCGTTGTCTTTGATTTGCATGTGAACGGCATCCGGCAGTTTCCTGATGCTGACTTCAGCCCGGCTGGCGCGGGCGTGGCGGGCGACATTGGTCAGCGCTTCCTGAGCGACGCGATAGAGCGCCGTGCGTTTTTCACTGCTCAGTTTTTCCGCGCCTGCAAAGGCGTTCAGTGTCACCCGGATGCCGGTTTCTTTCATAAAGTTTTTCATGAAGGCGTGCAGGGCGGGAATCAGCCCCAGATCGTCCAGCACGGTCGGACGCAGTTCCTGGGCAAACTGGTGCGCAATATCCACCGATTTCTCCACCAGCTTTTGTGTCCGGGCGATTTTCTTCTGAAGTTCCTTGGGATTGATGGCGGCTTCCCAGGACAGGGTTTCCAGATGGACATTGATGCCGATCAGCGTCTGGGTGATTTCATCGTGCAGCTCGCGACTGATCCGCTTGCGCTCCTCTTCCTGAACCGTCAAAATCCGGCGGGACAGCAACCGCAACTGCTCCATCAGCAGGCGGGTCTGTTGTTCGCTCTGCCGGAGGTCTTCCTCCACGGCTTTCCTCTGGATGATTTCATCCTGCAACGCCTGATTTGTTAGGGCCATGTCGTCCAGGTTTCGTTGCGCTTCTTCCGCGAGCTTGAGGGCGGTGATGTCCGATACCGCCACCCTGCACCTGTTGTGCGGGGTTTTCGTGCTGAAGGCGGACGTACCGCGGAAGGTCGCCCAGAACACGGTGCCGTCTTCTTTTACCAGAGCGGCCACGCAGGACTGACTTTCCGGACAGGCAAAGACCCGTTCGAGGAACGACAGGAAGTCAGGCCGGCTTTCAGGAATGATGATTCGCGACAGATTCTGGTTGAGGAGTTCGGAACGCGCAAGGCCCAGCAGCCGAGTGCCCGTCAGGTTGGCTTCCATAATGCGGCCGCGCGCATCAAGGGAAAAATAGCCGACCGGCGCGAAATCGTAGAGGTCGGTATATTTTGCCAGCAGCGACTCCATATCGTCCCGGCCGTTGCGGAGTTTGTCGTTCTGCATCTCCAGCTCGATTTGGAGCTGGCGAAGTTCCAAATGCGTCTGCACCCGCGCCTCCACCTCCTCGAACTGGAATGGCTTCGTGATGTAGTCAACTCCGCCTACAGTAAAGGCCTTGATCTTGTCGGCCGTCTCGGCGAGGGCGCTGATGAAAATGACGGGGATATCTTTTAATGCGGCATCTGCCTTGAGCTGAGTGCACACTTCGTAGCCGCTCATCTCCGGCATTCTGATATCGAGCAGGATCAGATCGGGTTTTTCACTCTGAACGGCCTTAATAGCCAGCTTTCCGCTCGGAACAGGTCGAACCCTGTACCCGTGTTTTTTCAGCATTCCGGCGAGCAAATTGAGATTTGCAGGAGTGTCATCCACAACGAGAATATTCGGCACGGGGTGTTGAGCTTCGGGTTTGATTGGTTTCATTGAAGGCCATCCTTTTCCTGCCCAGCTGTAAGTTCCAGCAACGCATGATAATCATAATTTTCAGCGAGACGTCTCAGGCTTCCGGCAACAGCCGCATCGTGTTTTTCGATCTGTTGAATGATTTCCAGCATCCGGTCCAGATCTGCGGAAAGCACGGCATGATGCAACTGATCAATGAGAGCTTCCGGCAAAGCCGCCACTTTTTCTTTGAACAAGGCGTCTGCACCATCCGCTTCAGGGTTGAGCGTCAGCGAGGCAGTGGTATAAACATATTCAACCTCCAATAGATCCTTGATTTTATCAAACAGAACTTCCTCGCGAAAGGGCTTTCCCAGAAAATCATCCGCGCCGATTTTGATGGCGCTCTCCCTGTCAGCGCCAAAGGCGCTGGCGGTCACGCTGACGATCCCAGGTTTGTCCCCATCCGCACTTGAACGGATCTTTTTAATAGCCTCATAGCCATTCATGACGGGCATCCGTGTGTCCATGAGAATCAGATCCGGATGCCAATTTTCAAACTCCCGAACAGCTTGTTCGCCATTTACAACAGCCCGGACCTCAAAGCCGACAATTTCCAGCATTTGGGCCAGCAGTGTGCGGTTGTCGTCCTTGTCATCGGCAATCAACACGCGGATTGCCTGCTGGCCGGGCCGAAGCTTCTCGACACGGCGTGGCGCTTTTTCTTTTTTCGCCGCTCCTTCGGTGCATTCCTTGATCTCTATTTCGAACCGGAAAATACTGCCCTTACCCAGCTGGCTGCTGACGCGGATTTCTCCGCCCATCAACCGAATGAATTCCCGGCTGATCGCAAGGCCAAGTCCGGTGCCGGTTTGGCACCTACGGCCACTCCGGGCTTGTTCAAACGGTTTGAATATTTCCCCGAGCTCCTCTTCAGCAATTCCACTGCCCGTATCTTCAACCTCTGCCTCCAGCCGCAAGGGCTCCCCGGTCTTGATGCCGACCCGAACGGCGATACCTCCCTGGCTGGTAAACTTGACGGCATTGCCAATCAAGTTGATGAAGACCTGCATCAATTTATTTTCATCACAAACCACGCAGCCGGGCAGATCTCCTATGCGTTCCACCAGGAAGCTTAGGCTTTTCTCGTCGGTGCGCAGTCGGAATGTCGTTTCAATTTCATCCAGCATACTGTTCAAGTCAATGGCCACCGGGGTCAGCGTCAAACGACCTGCTTCGATTTTGGAGATCTCCAGAATATCATCGATGAGCGCAAGCAGTCGCTCTCCGCTACGGTTGATGGTCTGCAGGTATTTTTTTTGTAAAAGTGACAAGCCGGTGTCGCGCAGCAGCAATTGAGAAAATCCAAGGATTGCATTCATCGGTGTCCGGATTTCATGCGACATATTCGCCAGGAATGCGCTTTTTGCCTGGTTCGCGATTTCTGCCGTGGACTTGGCTTTCTCCGCCGCAGATCTGGCACTCTCCAGTTCGGCGTTATTTTCCAACAGCACCTGATCCAGGCGGTTGCTCTCCGTAACGTCGCGCGCAGTGGCGACCACGCCGAGCACGTTACCTTGCCCATCCTTGTAGACCGACGCATTGTCGAGAACGTCGGTGAGGCTGCCATTCACATGCCGAATGGTGAGCGGGTAGTCGGTGATTGATCCTTTCGCAAAGGCCTCTTTGTATCCCTCTCGCGCCTTTTTCGGTTCGGTGAAGTAGTTGGAAAAGTCGGTGCCGACCAACGTCTCCCGTGGCATGCCCGTTGCCTTGATGAACCCTTTGTTGACGTCCATGATCTTGCCATCCGCGCTGATCGTGACGAGCGGGTCGAGCGAGGCCTCGATGAGGCTGCGCGCATACTGCGAGGCCTGTTTGCGCGCGGTATTGTCGGTGCCGATCAGCAGGTAGCCGATAATGGTGTTTTGGCCGTCGCGCAAGGCTGTGACCGATACGACCGCCGGGAAGCGGCTGCCGTCTTTGCGGATGTAGGTCAGTTCGTAGATGTCTTCGATGCCGCGTGAGGCTTTGAATACCAAGGCCTCGAAGCCCGGCGTAATCGGAGTTCCGAGTTCTGCACTGAGTTCTTCGGCACGCGCGATGACTTCCTTCGGTTCGGAAATGTCGGCGGGGGTGATTTTGTTCATGACTTCGTCGGCCGTGTAGCCCAGCATGCGCTCGGCTCCGACGTTGAAGATCTGGATGACGCCCTGCGCGTCGGTGGCGATGCTCGAGAAATTAGCGCTGTTGAAAATCGCTTCTTGCAAAGCCCCCGTTTGGCGCAGCACCTCTTCCGCCTGCTTGATGGCGGTGATATCCGATATTACCACCCGGCACCAGTCATCCGGGGTATTTGTGTAAAGGACGGATGTGCCATGACAGGCGGCCCAGAAAGGGGTGCCATTTGCTTTCATCAGGAGGGCCTCGCAGTATTGCCGTTCCGACCCGACAAAGACTTGTTCGATAAACGCCAAGACTATCGACCGGCTTTCTTTGGCTGCGAAATCCGGCAGGCCTTGGTCGATGAGTTCGCCGCGATCCACACCAAGCAGGGTGGCGGCGGTCAGGTTGGCTTCAAAAATCCGGCCGTCCTTATCCAGAGAAAGATAGCCGATCGGCGCGAAGTCGTAGAGGTCGAGGTGATTTTTCATCAGCACCTCCATTTCACCCCGAGTGTTCAGGAGTTCTTCGTTCTGCATCTCCAGCTCAATCTGGCGAACCAGCAGTTCATGGAGGAGGCATTGCGTATCAGCTTCTGTCTTTTGTCCTCCGACTTCCGATTTCTGTTTATTTTGCAGCTTGCGCAAGCGGTCTTCGGCGAGGCTGCGCAGCTCATCGGCGTTCAGCGGGTGGTTCGATTTTTTTTTCATGCGGTTCAGCCTTTGTCCTTTTTTACGCCAACGTGGTGGATTATATATCGCCGTGTTTTTTAAGTGACCGGCTTTGTCACGACCGCGCCGTCCGTACGCCGCATCGATCCGTCGGCACAGCTAATATGTGTCTTCGGCCGGATGGGTTCCTAATCCGAGCAATCAAAGAACGATGAGTATGACTGCGCTGGTTCCCAACATAATAAATCTATTTGTTTACATGGACATAGATTAGACGATTGGCTGCCCGCACGCCATGGGGTAAAACCCTACCAAGACCCGCAAGCGGGACTACGCCGTGGCATGCGGAGGACACGGAGGTACAGAGAAAACAGCATGCTTTCGTGTTTTTTTTGTACGTTTTTTTATTTGTGGATAATGACATGTGTAGTAATTATTATTCCGCTTCGCGGAATAGCAGTATTGAGGGCCGGTTTATCAGCAGGCTGCGCCTGAAATTGTTCAAAAAAGAGATCATTGACTGTTTCAGCCCTGGCAGGCATATATATAGTACTTCTGGACGCTCGCAGAGCATGTAAACTTGTCGTTTAAGAGTATCCGGTTGAGGGTATTGGTTAAGTGAGCCGGTTAAGTGGATAGACACTTAAACGCCACTCTTACTCGGGTTACACTTAAATGAACCACTTCAACCACTTTAACCCTTCCTTTATGCAACGCGAAGCGTTGTTGACTAAAGCTGCGGTGTTGAGAACACAATCGGAGATTTACAGAAAATGGTTTTTATATCACTGGAGAATAATGTGTTACGGCGGAAAGCAGCTTTAGATCACATGCTTGTCACAGACTTTGCGGAAGTGATAACCGTAGATCGCAAGCTTGATTGCCTCAGGGAGCAGGCGGGGATGACGACACAATGTCCAGAACAGCAGTTTCCAGTAGTGTAATCGTTCCCGGTCTGCAATCCCGAGTCTGTAACTAGAGCGTACGATGGCGAGAATATGACCGAACTGGAGGTTTTTTTGCACATGCGGCACCTTGTATTCGCTCAGAAAGGTTCTGATGCGGCAGTAGTAAGGCGCAGGCGCATAAATATTATCCAGAATCCGCCGGTATCCATCCTTCAGTGTTGCAAGGCTCATCGTCGGAATGATATTGGTCGTTCCGTCCACATTGTCACCCGAATGTTGCGTGCTGAGGCGTCCTTCTTTTTCCATTCGCGCGTAAAGGCGTGTTCCGGGCGGAGCTTGCAGCAACCCGACCATGGCAGTCACAATACCGCTTCTCTGAATAAAGTCGATCTGTCGCTGGAAAATGGTGGGCAGGTCATGATCAAAGCCAACGATGAACCCGCCCTGGACCTGAAGCCCCGCCCTTTGAATGCGTTTTACGTCTTCAACAAGGTCGCGGTTCCCGTTCTGACTCTTGCTGCACTCGGAGAGGCAGATATTGTCGGGGGTCTTAATGCCGATGAATACCGTATCGAATCCGGCTTCAACCATCAGATCCATCAAGGCCGGGTCATCAGCCAGATTGATCGAGGCTTCGGTGATGAATTTAGTATCGTTTTTATCCCTCTGCCATGCGATCAGAGCAGGCAGGAGTTCGGACTTCAAAAACAGGGTATTCCCAATAAAATTATCGTCCACAAAGAATACAGGGCCGCGCCACCCTTGAGTAAACAGGATGTCGAGTTCAGCAATAATCTGGGCCGCACTCTTGATGCGAAACTTGTGGCCGAGTAGAGCGGTCACATTGCAGAAATCACAGTTAAACGGGCATCCGCGTGAGAACTGAATACTCATGGTCGCATAATGTTTGAGATTCAACAGGTTCCAGAGAGGTGCAGGTGTCTGTCGCAGATCTGCAAATTCAGTGGTGGCATAGATGCGTTTCGGTTTTCTCTGTGCCAAATCCTCGAGAAATGGTGGAAGCGTCAACTCAGCCTCGTTCAGGATGAAATGATCCACATCTTTGAACTGTTCGTGCTCATCTGTAAACAACGGTCCGCCCGCGACAATCCGCAGCCCGGCCTCTTTACACCGGGTGACCAGCTGGCGGGCAGATTCACGCTGGATGACCATTGCACTGATAAAAACACACTCTGCCCACGCCAAGTCCTTTTGTGTAAGCCCGCGTACATTTGTGTCCACAAGGCGTAGAGACCACGTCTGCGGCAGCATGGCCGCAACCGTTACCAGCCCCAGCGGGGGCAGTGCTGAGCGCTTGCCGACGAACTTGAGTGCGTGTTTGAAGCTCCAGAATGTGTCAGGAAATTCCGGATAAATCAGTAGAATGTTCATTTGTAACCTCCATCTGTCAACCGACCCGTCTACCTGTCGGGCCCTGTGATGACAATTAAATTATATATACTAGCGTCCCATTGGGTCGTAGAGGCTTTAGGCTTTGGGCTATAGGCTGTTGGGTGAAAAGCGCCTGACAATTGTTTGAAATTATCAAACGAGCTTTAAAAAGGAAGTGTATGGAATTGTGATTCTCCTAAAGTCTAACCACCTAAAGTCTAACCACCTAAAGCCTAACGGCCTGCATCCTATGGGATGCCTGTGAATTATATACTAAGTTGACTTTTTGATACTATGGGGTAAAACCTGCTGCAACATGAGACCTACCTACTTCTGCAAGTCATCGCCTGACTTCTCAACGACGGCTCCGGTTTTCTCGAGGACCTCTCCGGTTTTCTCGACAACTTTCCCGGTAACATCTTTTATCGTCTCGCCAGTTACCTGAGCGGCATCGGAGGTGCTCTCCACCGCACTGTCAAGTGCAGCACCGGTTTTGTCTCCGATACTTTCATCTTCTGCTTTCTTGTTGCAGCCTGCCGCAGCTATCGTAATGACCGCTAGCACAATACCGATTGTAGTAAACTTGTTGATGTTCATCATAATTCTCCTTTGGTTGCCTGCCGGTGCGTAGCACGCAGGCAGGCTGCTTCGTTTTAGGTTTTAAAACCCCCAGTTAACAAAAATCATTCCCGGTGCCAGTTGGTCGGGCAGCTCACTGAACCACGCATTTGAAGGAATTAGATTAACCAGGCCGATCTGGACTCCGGTTTCGGCCGATTCAGCATAGTTGACAAAACCGAATTGCAGTCCGGTCAGTTTACCAGCATAGTTCACCCATCCGGTCTGCAGACCCTTCATCGTTCCGCCTGTATAGTTTACAAAGGCGCTTTGCCAACCGAGGAAATCACCCTTCGTGTAGTTGATTGCCGCCCACTGGACACCCTTGTAATCATCGGCATAGTTGAGAATGAACGACAGGCTTACGCCGGCACTCTGGCCGGTGGACCCGTTGACAAACCCGAGGGCTAGTGCTGTCTGCGGGTTTTCGCCCCAGATGCTGAGAGCTAATCCTTCGATCTGCTCAGTGCGGTCATAAAGGGCGATTTCGGGAGTCAGGCTGAGCTGAATTGGCTGGCTTGCCATCACGCAATTTATACTCGCTACTCCTGTTAGAACTAATAATAAACGTTTCATAATGTGTTTCTCCTTTGTTTGTGTTGAACTTTGTACTTCTTTTATTTAATTACAATATATATGAAACGGTTGTTTATCACTATGGGGTGAAACCCTACCGTGGGAGGCATCTGCGAATCAGTGCATCCGTGTAGCTGAAATTAGGGTCTGTTAGAGTATTTCTTTCGTAGGTCCGATTTTCTATCGGACTGTCCGGTAAAAAACCGGACTTACGTTATGCTGTAACAGCAGTACTCTGTTCTCAATTGCAACGATTGGTAGATGCGGTTCTGTAGCTGGTTGTTCTGTAGCCGGTCTCAGCAGAGGCCGGTCCGGGGTCTGCTGACCCCGGCTACAGTGTAAATACCCCGCAAAGCGGAGCAGCATGATCTTGCCTGTGTCGAAATCTTTTGTTAAAAAAACCAGAATTTGACTGTTCATTATATAAGCCGTTACTCTATAAAGTTTTCAATATCCAATATCCAACACGGAACTCCCAATATTCAAGGCAATAGCCGCTTCGCGCCAGCCTTTATTTTCGGTAGTCGTGATCAAAACTCTTCTTCTATGCAACGCGTAGCGTTGTTGACTAAAGCAGCGGTGCATATCACACAACTGTTCAATAAGAGAGAAAAGATTTCGCATAACACATAGGCTCAGTTTGGTTCCGGCTCCGCTGGTTTAGTTATTATCTACGGAACGGCGCTTTTTCATCCAGCAGATAGATAGAGTGTCCTGCACCGCTCTCTTTTTGGGTCAGTGAAGTTTGCCAAACCACCTTTTTTTTGCGGTTAACCTCATAGAAAGGGACTTTGCCGCCGGCATTACAGATGAAGATATTTCCGTTTGCCCTGATCTGGAACCCGGCAAACCAGCGTGGACCCATCTCAATGACATCCTTTCGAGTCAGTTGCCAAACAATCTTCTTTGCGGGGGTTACCTCTATGATGCCATCTTTTCCGCTGAAAAAAGTGTTGCCGTTTTTGCCCCGAACCACAGCAAAGGGACGGAAGGGCGTTTTCATCTCCCATGCAATTTCTCCATCGGGGCTATACTCTCTGATCAGACTTTGACTCTCCTCTGCTACCAGAAAATTGCCGTTGTCGATCTGACGAGCCATGGTAAGGGAGTGCTTGCCGGGTTTCTGGCTCTTGACCTTGATCTCCTTGATTACTTTGCCGGCGGGGTTGACAATCAGCAGGGTGCAGCGTCCGGCCGCTCCGACAAGAGTGTTTCCATCCCTTAAACGTTGGCAGCATAGAACCCACCCTTTGGTTTTGAACTCCCATACGACTTTACCCTCTGGGTTGACCTCTTGTACGCCACCTTCAATACCCGGTTTGAAGTTATATGGAAATAGCACGTTGCCATTAGGCAGCTGCCACACATCACGGGCAACACCGCTTGGTGTCTGCCAGACAACTTTTCCCGCTGCATCAAAGCGAACCACCTGTGTTTCCGTGGCAAAGAGAGCCGGAACCATGCGCAGTTCTCCGGCGGAAATTTGCAGTGCTAAGGAAAAAATTGAACAGATAATCAGGTACTTTTTCATTTGATGGTGATTCTAACAGATGCTTTATTGATGTGCCAATATTTATTACTTTTGTAAAAATGTCCCAAATCGAGATACTTGACACATTATAAACTTATGTACTATATGTGTAATACATTTTGGATGTTAATTATGAATATTACACTATCAGCAGAAGAGCAATGCATCAGGCGCAGCCGGGAGTATGCGAAAAAGCATGGAACATCCTTGAATCAGTTAATAAGGGATTATTTGAATGCCCTGATTGATAATAATAATAACAGAGAAGATGTTGCCGACGAGTTCAGTCGTCTGGCTATGGCGTATGGGGGATGTTCGTCCGAAGGTTATGTCTTCGACAGGGAAGAGGCTCATCAACGTGGCGAATAATATGTGATCAGATCATCTCCGAAGACCTTAATCCAGGTCAGTTTTACGCAGGCGCAACTGTTGTAAATCCCTTTAAATAGCAAGAGATGAGAAATATTACCCTGCTGAGATCAGACAGCTCCTGCTGGGACAGTTTGTTGGCTGTTTTTGAATTATATGATCCCGTTCGGGAGCGATGAAAGGGGGGTGTCGGAGAATTGAAAAGTAACCCAAGCTTCCAGCCGTGTCGGGGCGTAGCCCAGAGGGCGAAGATTGGCTTGGCTTATTATCGAGGCAAGCAGGATGCTTGTGTTACTTTTGGGTAAGCCAATGAAATGTTGTACTACAAGAAGTTGTACGGATTCTGGAGTACACGCGCTCTCCCGCTTCGCCCTTCGACAAGCTCAGACCTGGCGTGAGAGGCGCATCCTAGAATATTGGTCCATGGTGTAGGGCGCGGCCATGTTGTAGGGCGTGGTTCTTGCGAGAAAGCAACTAATGTTGTATCTGGAACAACCGTCAACTAACGACCTTTTTGGATAAATATAAATTATTTTAACCACGAAAATCACAGCGCAGCATAGCCGCACCCAATTTTTTGACCCGTCTACGCCAGAGGTTACGCCGTGGCACGGCAGGATTAACAGGAGATTACTGCTTCAAGAATCATCTCTCACAGAGTCACGGAGAACACAGAGAGAAAAACCTCTGAGAACTCTGTGTCTCTGTGAGAAACAAAAAATTTACATAAAAACATTCACATTTCACATAGGCTCTATATCCGTGCTACGCACGAACGGCATAGCGCAGAGAGCATAGCGCATGGAGAAAAATCAGCGTTACCAAACAACGCTATGCGCTCTGCCCTATGCGCTATGCCCATAACAAAATGAA
>JAQIBS010000194.1 GCA_027858965.1 Kiritimatiellia bacterium | reverse complement strand
CCTCAGACCTCAGACCTCAGACCTCAGACCTCAGACCTCAGACCTCAGACCTCAGACCTCAGACCTCAGACCTCAGACCTCAGACCTCAAAGCTGCTCAGCAGGTCGATAATTGCGTTGCAGTCTTTTACATGATAGGTGGCTGCCGATGAATCGGTGCCCACTTTAATGGAGAATGCTCTCTCGGGCATAACACTGAACATCTCTTCATCGGTAACATCATCACCGGCACAGACAATAAAATCCCATTCGTCCTTTTGCAGCCATAGGTTGACAATATTACCTTTACTGGCATTGACATCGCGCACTTCAAGAACTTTGCTGCCATCCAGAAGACAGAGGTTCTCATTCTGGATGTACTCCATCAGGGTGTCGCGCAGATCGTTGAGCCGTACGTTAGCTTGGTCAGGTTCGCAGCGGCGATAGTGCCAAGCCATGCCGAGTGTTTTTTCTTCAATGAATGATTTCGGTGTGCGGTCAACATACGACTCTATAACTGGCCTGATCTGTTTTTTCCATTCGTCGTTAAGAACCATGTGCTGCTCCCACTCTTGTCCGGATCTGCGAATCCAGATTCCGTGTTCAGCGGAGAGGTCAATGGGCAGGGCTCCAAACCAGTTGTCCATGTCTTCTTTGGTTCTGCCACTGCAGATCAGAAGTGTTGTTTTAGGGTCTTTGGTCACATTTCGCAACAGTTGCAGTAGCTCAGCTGTCGGTTTAGCCTGGCCGGGCAGCTGACATAGAGGGGTGAGGGTGCCGTCATAATCAAAGATCAGAAGTCTTTTTTTCGAGGCTTGGTATTTTTCGACAATCGACTTGCTGTCTTTTGCTTTGATCCAGATAGCTTCTGAGTACAAGGAACCGAAGTCGTTATCATCCAATTTCTGTAGAAAGTCCTCAGCCCAGTATTTAACGGTGTAGCGTTTAAGCCGTTCGTGCATGATTTTGTTGCGGTGGATCTGCTGGTTGACCGGCATCTCTAGCCCCTCTTTGATTGCAGCTGCGATCGCATTGGAGTCATTAGGATTCACAGAGAGTGTTTCACTCAACTCGGAACTGGCACCGGCGGTTTCGCTGAGCACAACAATACCGCGATAATCCTTGCGGCATGCAATATACTCTTTGACTACCAGATTCATGCCATCGCGTAAGGGGGTGACCAGCATCACATCAGATCCGCGGTAGAGTGCGGCCAGCTCACTGAAAGTAAATGTTTGATAGAAAAACCAGACAGGCATCCATCCGATTTTCCCATGTTTACCGTTAACTTCACTGACAAGCTCCTCCACCTCACGTTTAAGATCATTGTAGGAGTTGAGCGCTGTACGTGAGGGAGCGGCAATGATAATTAAGTGGACCTTTTCAGCGTAATAAGGATTTAACTCTAAAAAGTGGGAAAAAGCGCGAATTCTTTCTGGAATGCCCTTGGTGTAGTCAAGGCGGTCAACAGAGAGTACCACTTGCTTTCCACTGGTTTCCTCAAGTAGTTTATGTGTGCCCTCCTTTATCTCGCCGACGCGCCCGGCTTTATTGTAGCGTTCGTAGTCAATTCCCATCGGGAATGCATCCACTTTGGAGAGTCTGTTGCCCAGATTAATTTTCCCGAATGCATTTTCATATCCCAGCAAGCGTCGGGCACTGCTGAAAAAATGACGCACATAGTCGTATGTATGAAACCCGATCAGGTCAGCCCCCAGAATTCCATTGAGGATTGCTTCCCGCCGCGGCAGGAGGCGGAAAATTTCATAGGAGGGAAACGGGATGTGGAGAAAAAATCCGATTTTTACATTGGGATGTTTTGCCCGGATCATTTCGGGCAGTAGCATGAGCTGGTAGTCATGGACCCAGATGGTGTCGCCGTCGGAGAGCTGTCCCGCTACAGCATTATAAAACTTGCGATTGACCTCGCCGTAGACCTCCCAGTGTTTATGCTCCCATGTTGTCATATTGGGGAAGTAGTGAAAAAGTGGCCAGATGGTTTTGTTGCAGTAGCCGTAATAGAAATTATCAATCTCATTCTGATCCAAATGAACTGACAGGCATCGGTATTTTTTCAGAAGAGTTCGGTCTATCTCCTCTCTCTTTTCAGGAGAAACCTCACTGGATTCTATGGCGCTCCAGCCAATCCACAGGCTGTTTTCTTCTGCGTGAACGGATTTCAGCCCTGTGGCAAGCCCTCCGATACTTTCACTGATCAAAATCTTTTTATCATCAGCAATGGTGATTGAAACCGGCAACCGGTTGGATATGATAATTGTCTTGGGCATGATTATTCCTCTACTCTTTCCAGATTCTGAATGAAATCAACCAGTTGAGACTCTTCTCTGAAGTCTCCTTCGCAGAGACTCAATGCGCAGTCGATTAATGCCAGATGGGAGTATCCCTGCGGAAAATTCCCCAGCATCTCTTTTGTTTTAAAGTTTAGATCCTCGCTCATCAGGCCCAGATGATTTCGGTAGGTTAGCAGCTTGTTGAACATGAGTTTGGCCTCAGTTTGTTTGCCGATACTCCATAGGGCTTTAACCATCCAGAAAGAACAGACAGTGAAACTGGAAGAGGGAATCCCGAAATCATCTTTGTTTTTATAGCGATACATAAGGCCGCCTTTGCATAGCTCTCTTTTAGTAACTTCAACGGTAGAGATATATTTGGGATCGTCCGGCTCAATAAATCCAAAATCAGCGATAAGCAGATTGGCTGCATCTACATACTCGCTTCCGTATGATTGAGTGAAGGCACCAATTTTTTCATTCCAGCCGTTTTTAAGAACATCAGCTTTGATTTCATCCCGCAGCGTTTCCCACTCTGGATAACTCTCTATATTTTGCAGTTCGGTTGCAATTTTAATGCCACGGTCAAGAGCCACCCAGCAGAGAACCTTGGAGTAAACAAAGTGAGCTGTATTACCTCGGAACTCCCATATTCCCATGTCCGGCTCACGCCAGCTGCTTTCAACAGTTCTTATCAACGAGCGTGTAATAGTCCATAGCCGTTCAATAGTAGTTACATCACTTTTAAAAGTTTCAATATATCGGTATATTGCATCCAGAAGCACGCCGTAGATATCATTCTGCTTCTGGATACTGGCAGCATTGCCTATGCGCACTGGTTTGGACCCTTTATAGCCCTCCAGCCAATCCAGTGTTTTTTCAGTTAAATCTTTCCGGCCACGTATGCCGTACATGATTTGCACTTTATCGCTTTTGTAGGGGATGACCCGCATGAGGTAATAAAAGAAGTTGCGCGCTACATTAAAGTGTCCGATCTTGGTCAGAACCCGTAAGATCATGGATGCATCACGAATCCAGCAAAAGCGATAATCCCAGTTGCGCTCTTCTCCAATAGTCTCAGGAAGAGATGTCGTGACTGCCGCCAGAATAGCTCCGCTCTCCTGGAAAGCCAGTAGTTTGAGGACAAGTGCACTGCGACGAACTTCATCCACATAGCTTTTAAAGTCCAACGTGCGTTGAATCCAGTCCAGCCAATAGACCTTGGTTCGCTCATAGTCAAGCTGAACGCGCTCAAGGCTGAGAGGAAGCAGCTTCTGGTGATAGCTCAGTGAAAAGTAGATATCATCTTTCAACGTGATTTCATTGCCCTCTATCACATCATTTAGATCGGCGTTTGTGTAGAGGTAGATTGATTCATAGGCGTCGTTAGAGACAGTGCTTTTGATATATTTGCGTTCTTGAAAGGTCTTGGTTTCATTTTTTCCATATATTAGCCGCGGGTTGTAATTCAATTTTATGCGCGGAGCTCCTGAAATGACCTTTATATAGCGAATTACTTCAGGGGGACAATGATATACCCCTTTTTCCTCTTTGTAGCGAGGCATAAAGTCAAGCACCTGAAATACACCGAAGTGACCGCTGAAGGTGGTCTCTGATATGTTTGTGTTGGGAACATACCGTTGCCTTATCTGAAAGGTTCTTGTGGCTGTGATGCTAAAGCTTCCCCCTTTTTTGTCATCTAAAATTGATCCGAATATCGATGCGGAATCAAAGTCCGGCAGGCAGAGCCAGTTGATAGTTCCTTCGCTGTCGATCAAAGCAGCGGATTTACAATTTCCTATTACGGCAAAATCCATACAAATCTCATATATTTTCTAGTTAAGTGTTCTCAATATTTCTATAACCAGTATACTCGAAGAGAGAGCGTTTGTCGATGACTCTTTCGTCGTTTGACAAAGACCTCAGGTTGTTATAACTTTAGATAAATTAAATCTGGAGATACCTTATGTATAAATTTTATTTACTTCCTCTTTGTCTGGCTTTCCTGACTGGTTGTACCTCAATGAATTCATTTAATTTTTATTCAATGCATGATGATGTGACACTGGGGAGTCAGGTTTTCAGCGAGACGCGCACCAGCATGCAGCAGCAGGGGGTGACGCGCAACGCCAATCCCGCGCAGGTGCGCAAGATTCAAACAATGGTTAATCGTATCGCAGCTGTCTCTGATAATCCAGAACTTCCCTATGAGGTGGATATTTATTCTACTAGTGTTGTCAACGCTATGGCGGCACCTGGAGGAAAGATCATTGTTTTTGAAGGACTCTGGGATCCGCAGAAGGGATTGTGCAAGGGAGATGATGAGATTGCCGCAGTTCTTGCCCATGAAATTGCCCACGTGAACTGTCGTCACTCAACCGAATCCATGACCCGCAATACGCTTGTCAGTGGTGCGCTTGCGGTGGGTACGGCAATTGCCAAGAGCAGGGATAACGATACTGCGGCGTATGCGATGGGCGGTGCATTTGTGGCTTATAAAGGACTGCTCGTGACACACTATTCGCGTCGCGATGAGTATGAGGCTGACCGTGTTGGCATGATGTATATGGCAAAGGCCGGCTATGATCCCCGGGCGGCGATCAATATATGGGAAAGAGCTGCTGCGGGAGGTGGTAACAGCGGGTCTCCTCTAGATATGCTCTCAACCCATCCCAATGATGCTGACCGTATGCAGGCGCTGCAAGAGCAACTTCCCGCGGCAATGGCGGAGTATAAGAGAAGAGCGAAGTGAGGTTGCTAGCGTCCCATTGGGACGTAGAGGCTTTAGGCTTTGGACTATAGGCTGTTGGGTGAAAAGCGCTTGGCAATTGTTTGAAGGGTGAAGAAGTTCTAAAGTTCTAAAGCTGCTTTCAGCCGCCTGCCTGTGCTTTGCACGCAGACATGGCAACCAAATTAAACTTTGTTCGTGAAATTGCCTTTTATAATACACGCATGGGATCTTCGTATTGACCGATCTTTTTTATAGGGATTTGTTTGAAATTGCGTTTAAGTGCCGGAGATTCAGGTTTGAGCCTGAAGTTGCCTGATTTTGGATCTTCAAACAGGGGGTCCTCAATAATGCTGTTTTGATCAGCGCCCTGTATCTGCCATGATTTCCATGAATCCGGTTTGTTACATTCCACAACTTTTATATCATCAACCATAACCCATCCGTCCTTATTCTCAAACCGGATTCTGGGTGTGAAATGCGTCATCGTCTTGTTGTATTTCTCATCGCCTTTTTCAGGGATCTTGAATGTGTTTGTATATTCTGTCCATTTAGTTGAGAGAGTTATAGGCAGGTTGGATGTTCGCCAGTAGTAAGTATCTTTTTTGTATGAAAAAATTGACAGTGGATCAAGCTTGTACAGCCTGTCACTTTTCACTTTAGCTGTCAGTTTGTACCAGGAACCTGGTTTTAAGGGGATTGCGTCAGAGATGATTCCGGGGAATTTATCCCACCCTTTCTTAGGGTTAAGTGAACCAAAGAGCTGAAGACAGAGATTGTCTTTGTTGTCAGGGTCCTGTGCGAGAGCCATCCTGGATTCAGGAAGAGGTTTTGATGTCCAGCGCCAGTTAAGAGAATCTCCCGTCTTTTGTTTGCTTGAGAAAGAAGCGTTCTTAATGAGATTGCTACTTCCCGGCCTTTCTTGAGCATAAGTATTGTAAGGTGTTATGATGGAAGCTCCGGCTGCCCAGAGGATATTGCTGTCCACCAGATTGGCCTCGAAGTTGAAATTGCGCATTTTGATGTATCTGGATTCCGGTTGTTCAGGGTAGTAAATAATGTTGTTCACAATACGGTTACCCAACATTACGGTCTTGTCCGGCAGGATTGAGTTGGTGGGATGCATCTGCATGTTACGCATATCCCTCCAGCCGGGCTGTCCCTGTACACTCTCATAACCCTTTATCATCTGGTCGAGATGACGTAGCCAGCGTCCGTCAGCGGTCCATCCACTTAATTGAATCTGCTGTTGTACACTGTTTGCAAAAACATTGTTGTAAATGTGGTTGTCGCGTGAGCTGTGCAGGTGTATGGCCCCTGAAAATGAGCCTTCAACAATGTTTCCGTAAACATCAACGCCTCCGGTGTTATCGTCCAGGTATATACCCCATGAAAAGTGCGGCGAGGTATATGCCTTCTTCTCGCTATCCCATCCGAATCCCTTGACATCAGTGATGTGGTTGTAGCGGATGGTGCTACCACGCGAATCGAGCCAGTTACGTCCGCCGGTGTAGATGGCGGTAGTGTCGTCGATCTCCAGACTGAGGTTGTGCAGACGGTTGTACTCAATCATGTGGTTGTTGCCGGAGAACTGGATGCCCATACGTGGCATGTCATGACACCAGTTGTGGGCTATGCGGCAGCCGACTCCATCGACACGAATTCCCACACCACTTTTTATAGAGGCGCCTGTGTTATGAATGTTGTTGTTTACCGCAAAGTGCCCGGTTGGGGTCAGGGTTACGCGGTCGCCACCATTCATCTCGATACCGTGCCATGCTGTGTATGAAATATCACAGCCGAACACACCGCAGTTACTTCCTTTGGATATGAGAATGCCGCTGATCCGGCTGAAGCCAGTATCGCGGATAACACATTTCTCGATAACGCAGTTGGTTGACGCATTGATAGAAATGGCGCTACTTTCACAGCACTCAAAGGTGATGCCGCGTAATCTGACGTTGGCTGTGGCGCGGATTATTTTAACAATGGAAGGGACAAACGCTATGCTTACATCCTGCTCTGATGTGATCGGTGATGGGGGGTAAAAATAGAGATCACTCGTTTTTTTGTCATACCACCACTCACCCGGAGCATCCAGCTCCTCCTTTGCATTCATAACAAAATAGCGGTCGTTTGGACGAATGGCATAGGATGCATTTTTTGTGAGTGTAATGGTTGAATTTGTCGTGGTGACAGATTTAAAGGGGATGATATTATTCCACCAGTTGTAGCGCGCAAAGATGGATATGTACATCTCCTCCGGCCGGCTCCACTGGTGGATATCTTTTTTATCTGCAATGAATTGGTTCCGGTGATCAGAGTCACACTCTTGATACATAGGTATGTGCTCGCCGGCCACATAGGCAAATCCTCCCGCATAGGGGTTGCTTGGGTCAACATTCGGGTAGCGTGCCATGGGCATGCGTTTTCCCTTGAAAAGCAGCTGGGTGAGCGGCTTGCTGATATTTAATCCCTGTTTGCTGAGATTACTTTTAAGGATTGAACCCTCATGTTTCCTCCATTTGCCTACACTCCTGCCTCCAATAAATATTGGATTGGCCCCGGGAGCTGCTTTGATGATAAAGGGGTTTTTCTTTGTTCCGCTGTCCTGCGGATGTAGGTGAATTGTTTTTTCGAAATAGTATTTGCCCGAGTGAACAACAATGGTGCGGCTGGAGGATGGGTTTTCGCGGCGTTCTAAGCGATTAGCTTTTAGAGCGCGTTCAAGAGTCTGGAAAGGCTTTTGTTCTGTACCTGCGGCAGAGTCATCGCCGTTATTGGAGGAGATATGCCATTCAGAGGCAGTCAAAGAGGCTGCAAATGTGGCTGTGAGACTTAAGATAAGAAAGATTCTTTTTGCCATGGTTTCTGTAGTTCCTGGTTTTGTGTGGGTGAAACATCTTACTCGTAATCGTAATCGTAATCGTAATCGTAATCTTCGTCGTAATCGTTAATTATATAGCGATCCCGATACCGATGGCGAAAATAGTGGACGGCTCTTCGACAGTTCGACAAGCTTACTGCAGGCAATCTCAGAACAGGCGGGCCGCTATCCCTGCAGGATGGTCGACTGTATGCGTAATATCAATGGAGGGTCACGGGCTCCGTGACTAAAGCTGCGGCGTTTAACACACAACGGGATATTTAGAAAAAAATGGGCTCGTATATCACAAGAGCTTAATTTGGTTGTGGCTGAAAGCAGCTTTAGAATTTGATGTCTTCATACTTGATGTCTTCATAGAGGAAGCATTTCACATCTGCATTGCCCAGCAGTTTTCTGTAAAGATTTATTGACTCTTTCTCAAAGAGTTTCTTTTTGAGAGTATCTGTGATTTCTCGTTTATCAGAAGGCAGGAGTTTAATCAATATGTGCGATGCCCGGACAGTCTCCGGTATTTCGGGGGTGGAATCAGTGGCTGCCTTCTTCTGGGTATGAGCTGTCACTTTTATGATGTGATATCCATAGGGACTTCTAATGACAGGTCCAATCTCGCCAACCTTCTGAGAGAAGGCCGCATCCTCAAATTCCTTGATCATTTTGCCACGACCGAACTCTCCTAGATCACCGCCTTTTTTTGAGCTGAGCGGGCAGGCAGAGTATTTTTTTGCAAGTTCTTCAAAGTTGGCACCTTGCAACAGTTGTTTCCTGACGCCCTCCAGCTGAACGCGTTTGAGTTTATTGGTAGCATTAATGGAGGCAATCATGTTGGCCACAGCATTTTTTTCGAGCGTCATCTTGCTGGAAATGACCAAGGATCTATATTTGTCGATAATGAGGCTGTCGTCAAATTCCTTGTGCATCACCGCTGGAGACATGGGGCCTTTATTAAAGAAATCATTGGTTGTCCAGTTTCTGTCCTTCAGATAGTTGGCAAGTCGTTCTAACCCTCTGATTCTGTCCCTTGGTGAAACCCTGATGTTGCTTTTGGTTGCATCTTCCATCATCAGGGTTTTTAATACAAATATCTTGAGCGCTTTTTTTCGAAAATGTTCCTTGGCCTCCTCCATACGGCTTTCAGGAATGATCAGATGGTTGGTTTCCCTTTCGTCTTTGAGATAGCCCATGGCTCTGCGGTTCATGTTTTCCCAGACCAGGGGAGTGTCGTTCACCATTGCCACTACATAATTGGGAGCTGGATCTGATGGGGCTTGAACGGGTTTTAGGGGTTGAGGGGTGTCATCTTTACCGCATCCGCAGGTAAGCATGAGCGCAAGTGTAGTGAAAAGGGGATATAAATAAATCATTTTGGACATAATTCTGCTCCTTGATTAAATTGTTTGACCTGTATAATAACCTAAAGTTGCTTTCAGCCGCAACCAAATTGAGCCAGCAATTCTAATTTTGAACTGTGCATTGTTGATTTTTGGAGTGTTTGTTGTTGGAGCGCATGATTTCCTGAGCGATACGGCCATCGAGTTGCCGCTCTTAACGTGGCAGGACGCAAAG
>JAQIBS010000184.1 GCA_027858965.1 Kiritimatiellia bacterium | reverse complement strand
TAGTAAACCATCATCAAAGATAAGACATCTCTTGGTGTTATGCTTTTGATGCACCGCAAATTGAAACGACAGACTGGGACTAGGCGCGGTTTTACCCACAGATTTAGCGGAAGAGGCATCACAATTATCAGACTCTGCAATAATATCAGCCCCCCCCCCAGCCATATCCAGCGCTTATATATTTCATAAAAACCTGCAACCTCATTCATAACAATGGAATTGGATGGTAAATCTTCTTTAGCTACACCCCACTTCTTCATCTGTACTGAATCAAATTTAGGCTGCCATGGCACCCGTTCAACAACTTTGATATCAGAGGCCTTCTCTCCATTGAGAATCCGACCCACTATCCGTCCTGCCTCAACCCCTTGCTGTTCACCGCTGACCACCCCTAAGCCGAGTACCCCGCTATCATTACATGTTTGAAACAAACTATAAACTGGAATCGACGATATACGGGAGAGAAGTTCAATAACATCATCCTGACTGTAAAAAGCCCCCGCTTCAAAACTGTCAAATCCACCTACCAGCATCACACTCTTATTAATAGAATTACCGCAACACTCTGCGATTTCATCAAAATTATTATGTATATGCCAAGAGATTTTAACCCGATCCCCAAAATCACCTATTGGTCCTAAATAGAAATCTTCCGGATCAGTAATGGGCCCCATTCCCATCCCGCTGGATAATATCTTAATCTCCTTTAGACCAGGGTGCAACTTGAGAATCATCTCAACAGTTTCAGAGAGGTATACCTCTTCGGCAACACCGGTTACCCCATCAGGGAGTTCATCCTTAATGCACTCATACCCGTTAAAACCGCAGAAAACCACTGGTTTATCTGAAAAAAGTTCATCCTTATATTTGAAGACAAAATCTGCGGCTGTATTATCATTAACAATGATGACATCTGGCTGAAACGAATGCAGTTTAAACTCCAGAGACTCTCTGCTTATCTCAAGAAAATTCTTATTAGGAAAACGTTTAGAATCAATGTATTGAACCAGAAAAATGCAATCAGGAAAACTATTGCGTATAGCAGCAAACTCACCCTTTAATATATCATCAGACCAGCTGTACCTAGGATGATAAGAGTTTAGTATCAAAACAGATTTTCTGGTTTTCAGTTCATCCGAAAACAAAGGTTTTGCCTGTAGCAGAAGGCAAAACAGCAAAAGGCATAGCAACCTCAGCCGGTGTGAAATAAAGATCATTTTTATAATTCACCTGAATAGTTTATTCTTTACTTAGATCGCTAAATGATATCATTATAGTTGTATTTATAAAATAAAATATCTATTACGTCACAAAAAACTACGAAGAGCCAATTTATTCATGTTTCACTTAACATTTTTCGTTGTTCCAAAACTCAATCAAATACGCTATTATATTCGACTTAATCAGAAGCGCGCTAAAAGCGGCTTCATCTACTAAAAAATTAAAGCATGGAGATACTATGGCTCAGGCTGTTATCTTTCCGAAACTCGGACAAACGATGGAAGAGGGCGCCATTGTCAAATGGCTGGTTAATGAAGGCGATTCTGTCAAAAAAGGCGATATCCTTTTTGAAATAGAGACCGATAAAGCTAACCTGGAAGTAGAAACCTTTTTTGAAGGATTCTTACTGAAAATTTATATTCGCGAAGGCATTACTGTACCTGTCGATACCGTTGTCGGTTACATCGGCGAAAAGGGTGAAAAAGCTCCGGCTGAACCACCCAAAATTGAAACTCCGGTGGCACCCCCCGCACCTGAACCGGCAAAAGCCGCGGCTTCTAAAGCTGCTGCACCCCAACAGCAACCACTTGCCCAGCCTCCTGTTGCCGCACCTGTTGCAGCCGCAGCAGTTACAAAAACCCCGGCTCCGGTAAAACTTATTATCTCACCGCGTGCACGTGCTGTTGCCAAAGAGGCATGCATTGATCCCTTTCCTATTAAAGGCAGCGGACCAAACGGACGCATTGTTGAGAAGGATGTACGCGCTTACATGCAGAGCTCTGGATTTGACACCCTGCGTATCACTCCAGCCGCAAAACGTCTGGCGACCCTGAATAGTATCAACATTCTCTCTGTACGCGGTTCCGGTGATGCCGGCCGTATCATGACCGAAGATATCGAACGTGCTATCAAACGCAAACCAGTGACGATGTCGCGTATGCGTCAGGTCATTGCAAGCCGTCTGGTAGAGAGCAAGCAGACCATCCCGCACTTCTATGTCACAGTTAAGGCTGACATCACAGATCTGGTTAAATACCGGACAATGCTTAAAGAGCAGGAAATTGGCTATAGCATTAACGATTTTATCCTTGAAGCCGTTGTCCTCTCTCTTGAGGAGTTCCCGGTTGTCAACTCCACCACCAACGGAGTAACGGTTTCCTGGCGCGGTGATGTTGATCTTGGAATGGCAGTCAGCGTTGAAAACGGACTTCTGGTTCCAGTTATACGCGCTGCTCAAACCCTCACGATGGATGAGCTTAAGGCACAGACAAAAGCTCTGGCCATAAAATCACGTGAAGGCAAACTCACACCGGATGAAATGGTTGGTAGCTCATTCACAGTTTCCAACATGGGAATGCTTGGAGTAGATCAGTTTTCCGCTATTATCAACCCGGGCGAAGCCGGCATTCTAGGTGTAGCCAGTGGCCGTCAGGTACCAGCGGTTGTTAACGGAGAAATAAAGATCAGAACCATTATGGCCATGACTTTCTCAGCCGACCATCGTATTGTTGATGGCGCTACCGCCGCTGAATTCATCAATGCCATTAAAGAGAAGCTGGAAGATGTTGAGCTTTGGAAATCGCTGATCTAGTGTATAGCCACAAAAAACACGAAACAGTTTTTTTTGACAGGATTACAGGATTAACAGGATTTAATTACTGCGCTCTTTGTGTTCTTTGTGGTTTAAAACAATTTAAGGAAATAAAACCATGTACGACTATGATGTAATTGTAATCGGTGCCGGTCCCGGGGGATACCCAGCCGCAATCCGTTCAGCCCAGCTGGGCAAGAAAACAGCGATTATCGAAAAAGAGGCCTATGGTGGAACCTGCCTGAACTGGGGCTGTATTCCAACCAAAACCCTGATTGCCTCTGCAGAGCGCTACCACAACGCCAAGCATTCAGATGAGTTTGGCATCTCCACCTCACGGGTATCATTCGACTACTCAGCGATGATTAATCGCAAGGCAGAGATTGTTACTAAATTGACCAATGGCATCCAAATGCTGCTCAAATCAAATGGTGTTGAGATGATCAACGGCACCGCCCGATTTGAAGGCACCAACCGGCTTTCAGTACTGCAGCTGGATGGAACCACCAGCTGGATCAGCGCAGCCTCTGTAATTATAGCAGCGGGTAGCGACTCAGCCATGCCAGGTTTTCTGCCAAAAAACAAACTTGTTATGGACAGTCGGGCTTTCCTCGATCTTAAAGATCTCCCGAAAAACCTTCTGGTGCTGGGTGGCGGAGTTATCGGCTGTGAATTCGCCTGTATGGCGGCAGCTCTTGGCTCCAAGGTTACCATTGTCGAAATGCTGGATGATGTTCTAATGGTTCTTGACCGTGATGTCCGCCGAATCCTGCAGAAAAAGATGGATGATCTCGGCATTAAAATTATGACAGGCGCCCCTTTGATCGACATTAAAGTTGCCAAAGGCAAAGTGACCGGACAATACAAAGACAAGAAATTAAGCGGTGATGCACTGCTGGTTTCAATCGGCCGTACACCCAACACGGCATCTCTGGATTTAGATCGTGCTGGTGTAAAAACAGAGAAGAACGGCACTATTCCAGTTAATAAACAGGGCCGCACTAACATTGCATCTATCTTTGCAATTGGCGACCTGGTTTGCGGTTCTATCCAGCTGGCTCATGCTGCCACGCAACAGGGAGTCGTAGCTGCTGAAGCAATTGCAGGTATTAAATCCTCAGTTGAATCAATGTGTCCTTCCTGCATTTTCACAATGCCTGAAGTTGGCCTGGCTGGCATATCCGAAGCACAGGCAAAAGAGGAAGGGCGCGAAATCAAAACAGCTCTATTCCCCTTCGCTGCATTGGGTAAAGCCATGGCAGCCGGATCAACAGAGGGATTCGTGAAATGGATTGCCGATGCAGAGACCGGGCAGCTACTCGGCGCTCAGGCAGTTGGCAATCACGCCACAGAGCTGATCTCTGAAGCCGCTGTTGCGATTCGCAATGAGTTGACTATTGATGAAATCGGCAATACAATCCATTGCCATCCCACACTCTCCGAGGCGTGGATGGAAGCCGCGCATGTTTATCACGGCCACTGCATTCATATGCCGAAGCGCTAAGCGCAGTGTTGAATGTTTGACACATGACATAATGACTCACGACCCATGACGTAGAACGTCATGGGTCGCTTGGTCATGGGTCGTGCGTCAACCCTCTAACCTCACACATCTAACCCCTACCCTCTCTATCCCCTAATCTCCCTAACCCCTATTTTCATGACAACAAAAGACATACCCGCAGTAAACCAGTTACTTAAAAAGGAGTTTAAATCAAACAAGGCTCCTATCATTGACCTTGTCGCCATTCAGACGAACGACCCTTTCATGGTACTGGTTGGCACCATTCTCAGTGCCCGCACCAAAGATGCCTGTACTGCAGCTGCCTGTGGCAGACTCTTTGAAAGGGTTAAGACCCCTGCTGAACTTGAAACCATCCCGGAAAAAGAGCTGGAAAAAGCCATCTATCCAGTTGGTTTTTTCAGGGCCAAGACGAAACATCTCAAAGCACTGCCGGGCGTTCTACAGCAGAAGTTTAACGGTGTAATTCCTGATACAGTGGAGGAGCTCTGTGAGCTGCCGGGAGTGGGACGCAAAACAGCCAATCTGGTTGTTGCCCTGGGCTTTAACAAACCCGCCATCTGTGTTGATGTACATGTGCACCGGATCTGTAATCGACTGGGGCTTCTCGAGACAAAAACACCTCTGGAAACCGAGATTAGACTACGCAAGATTTTACCAAGTCGTTATTGGATCACCTGGAATTCATACATTGTTTCATTCGGCCAAACTCGCTGTGCGCCCCGTAACCCGCATTGCGATGGTTGCCCCATCAAAAAATTCTGTGAATTTGGTGGATAATGTCGCTTCAATATCTGCCTTCGGTTCGAAAACACAAATTGCGAAGCATATTTTTACTTGTACGGTTGGATATTGACGTTACGCCCTGCGGGCTTCACTGCCGCTCCTGCGGAGCAGCCTTTCTCGCAAGCTCGGATCTCGTGTTGAATATTGGTTGCGGCTTTGCCTCGCTAAGTGCTCTGTGGATTAAGGTGTGCTCTATGCTGACAGCGTTATGGGCCAGATGGGCAAAGGGGCCTAATGCGAGTCGCCTTTGGCGACGAGATACGGGACCGCTTACTCACCCCCTTCCTCAATCGTCTGAGGGAAGATCCTTATCGCAGGCGCCACACTTGCCGCAGCAGAATGTATCGGGACCGCTATTATTTTTGCGGGCTTTCAGCTCTTTGGCTTTAAAGACAGATGCCATAAAGAACGTGAAAATAATAAATACGATAAATATTACAACAGCAAGCATAATTAACCTCCAAAGTCATCCAGCATGATATCATCGCGGTCAACACCAAGATCAATCAGCATGTTAATCACACACTCGTTCATAATCGGAGGACCGCAGAGATAATACTCTATATCCTCAGGTGCCTCATGATCCTTAAGATACTCATCATGCAAAATATTGTGAATGAAACCTGTGTAGCCATCCCATTTATCTTCAGGCTGAGGATCTGACAATCCCACATTCCAGGTGAAATCAGGATTGGCCTCAGCCAGTGAATCGAACTCCTCTGTATAGAACATCTCTTTGGTCGAGCGCGCTCCATACCAGAAGCTCATCTTACGATCTGTCTTGATACGCTTAAGCTGGTCAAAGATATGTGAACGCATTGGAGCCATACCGGCACCACCACCAATAAAGACCATCTCTTTATCGGTTTCACGAGCAAAGAAATCACCGTATGGCCCTGAGATCGTTACCTTGTCGCCCGGCTTACGCGAGAAAATATAGGAGGACATAATTCCCGGAGGATGACTCGTACCGGGCGGAGGTGTTGCAATACGGATATTGAGTTTAATCAATCCCTTTTCCTCCGGATAGTTGGCCATCGAGTAAGCGCGGGTGACAACCTCGGTCACATGCGAAGTATAATCCCACAGTTTAAAGTGATCCCAGGAAGCCCGGTATTCATCTTCGATTTTGAAATCAGAATACTTAAGTTTATGAGGTGGACATTCGATCTGAATATAACCGCCGGCTTTAAAGGGAACCTCTTCGCCCTCAGGGAGCTTAACAATAAACTCTTTTATAAAGGTCGCTACATTGTGGTTGCTGACAACCTCGCACTCCCACTTCTTAACGCCGAAGACCTCTTCAGGAACCTCAATGCTCATTGATTCCTTAACGGCAACCTGACAACTCAGGCGCGTTCCGGCCTTGGCCTCTTTGCGGGTAATGGAGCCCTCCTCTGTAGGCAGCAACGTGCCACCGCCTAAGAGGATTTTTACCTTACATTGACCACAGGTGCCAGCTCCACCGCAGGCAGATGGCACAAAGATTTCCTGATCGGCCAGAACGCCCAGCAGCTTACCGCCAATGGGCACTTCAAACTTTTTTTCATTATTGATGGTTATCGTTACATTACCACTGGGTACCAGCCACTTGCGTGCCAGCAGAATGACGCAGACAAGTAGCAATACAATAACGGTAAAAAATATTACACCAAAAATTATTTCATTCATAGTTTAACCTCTTCAACTACTTCAACCCTTTTTATCCTAAATTCCGGAGAAAGCCAAAAAGCCGATAGCCATGAGTCCCACAATTACAAATGTCAATCCAAGTCCCTTGAGCCCTGCGGGAGGATGCGAATATTTCAGTTTTTCCCTGATCCCAGCCAGTAACACAATCGCCAGAGCCCAGCCTATCCCGGAACCAGCCCCGTACACAACGCTCTCAGCAAAGTTATAATTACGTTCAACCATAAACAGAGTTCCGCCTAAAATAGCACAGTTCACCGTAATCAAAGGCAGAAATATCCCCAACGCGTTATAGAGACCAGGAAAGAACCGATCAAGAGTCATTTCCAGGATCTGAACCATGGCGGCAATCACGCCAATATAGGTGATCAATCCGATAAAGCCCAGATCAACAGAGCTAAAGGACTCTGACATCCAGCTCAAAGCGCCGTCTTTCAAAACATAGGTGAAGATCAGATTGTTTACCGGAACGGTGATAACCTGCACCACAACTACGGCAACACCAAGGCCAATCGATGTTTTTACTTTCTTGGATACCGCCAGGAATGTACACATTCCAAGGAAGAATCCCAATGCCATATTCTCAGTGAATATGGATTTTATAAATATATCAAGCAATCCGTTCATATAAACATCCTTCTTGTTCGTGTTTTACGAAAATCATTTATTCGGCTCTGAGAGCCAATGCTGCAAATCATTCCTCTCTGAGAGAGGGCCATCCTTTTTCGGCTCATAGAGCCGACACTACAACTTTAGAACTTTCGCACTTCAGAAATCCCGAACTGCTACTCCTCCTGCTGCGAAACATCAATGGTTCGCACGATCCATATAAAAACTGCGATCAGGAAAAAGGCACTTGGCGCCAGGACCATCAATCCGTTAGGCTGGTACCATCCTCCATTCTTAACCAGAGGCAGAATTGTCTGCCCCAACAGGGTGCCGGATCCCAGCAGTTCCCTGAAGACGCCCACAAATATCAGCACAACGCTATATCCGGCACCATTACCGAGACCATCAACAAAACTCTTCATGGGAGAGTTCTGAAGCGCGTAGCCCTCGGCACGTCCCATGATG
This sequence comes from Kiritimatiellia bacterium, assembly GCA_027858965.1. GTDB lineage: Bacteria > Verrucomicrobiota > Kiritimatiellia > RFP12 > UBA1067 > M55B167. Next base: position 14,889 of record JAQIBS010000184.1, on the reverse strand, counting down.
ATGCAGTTTGTGATAATCAATCCCACATAAACCGACATGCTTTTTGAAATTTCAAAAAAGAATGCCTTCAGAATCTGATCGGCAACAATTACCAGCGAGGCGATGATAGTCATTTGAACTATAATACGGATACTGCTCGGGATATGCTTTCGGATCAGACTGACAGCCAGCGAGGAAAAGGCAACCACCAGGGTAACTGCTACGCTCATAGCCAGGACTGTCTCAAGTTTACTGGTAACCGCCAGCGCCGAACAGATGCCCAGCACCTGCAAGCCAATCGGGTTGTTTTTAAAAATCGGATCTAAAAAAGTTTTCTTTAAAGTGCTCACAGGCGGGCCTCCTTGCTCAACCTGGACTTTACGAAAGGCAGATAGCCCTCTTCGGAAAGCCAGAACTTAATTAATTTATCCACACCCTTAGTTGTGAGTGTCGCACCAGAGAGACCATCGATCTGATATTTTGCGGATTCATCCCGGGAGTCAACCTGCCCCTTAATCACCTCAAGTTTAGGTGAAATGCTCTCATCAAAAGCCCTTTTTCCATTGAAAGAGGCCAGCCATTTGGGGTTGGTGATCTCGCCACCAAGACCGGGGGTTTCGCCATGATCATAGAAACCCATGCCCAGCACGGTTTTAAAGTCAGGAGAGAGTGCCAGAAAGCCATACATTGTTGACCAGAGCCCCTTACCTTCGACAGGAAAGATGAAATGAGTGATTTCACCATTGTCTTTTGCAATATAAACAACTCGTTCACCCTTGCTGGTTTCAGTTGGCACCTGTTCAATCTTATCAAACTCGGCGAGAATCTTCTCTTTAGAGGCTCCCGCCTCCACCAGACCGGCGGAGACCAGCAGATTCTTTTTTATATCCAGCTCTTTGTTCGCTCTCTGAATGGGTTTCAGCAGCACCGCTGAGACAGAGACCAGGATTGAGCAGACAGCGCAGAGAATAAAGGAAACAATGAAAACTTTTGATGTGGATTCATTCTTATGCATAACGCGCGCTCCTTCTTTTAACATTGGCCTCAACCACAAAGTAGTCAATCAGCGGAGCAACAATATTACCCAGCAGAATGGCAAGCATCATACCCTCTGGATAAGCTACATTTAAATTGCGGATCACGATACACATGGCTCCCACAAAACCACCGTAGAACCAGCGACCGGTATCCGTCTGCGAACCGGTAACCGGGTCAGTGACCATAAAGACCAAACCAAAGGCAAATCCGCCCAGCACAAAATGCCAGAGAGGATTAACAGCACACATAGGAGCTTCACAGATTCCGTTGGCATAAAGTATATTAAAGAAAAAGGCGGTAATGACCATACCAGCAAGGCAGCTCACAATGATACGCCAGGATGCAACTCCGATCATAACCAGAAAAACACCGGCGGCAATACAGCAGAGAGTTGAGGTCTCTCCAATACAACCGGGAATCCTGCCAAGAAAGGCATCCATGAATGAAGTTGAAGCGGGACCGACACTGGCAGCGAACTTACTGAGAGGCGTTGCCTGTGAAATTCCATCCACGACCGTCCAGACTTTGTCACCGGAGATCTGCGCCGGATAGGCAAAGAAAAGAAAGGCCCGTGCAATCAGTGCCGGATTCATGAAATTCATGCCGGTACCGCCAAAGACCTCTTTGCCGAGAATAATGGCAAAGCTCATGGCAACAAATACCTGCCAGAGCGGAATTGAAGGCGGAACTATCAAGGGGAAAAGGATAGATGTTACAAAAACCCCCTCATAGATCTCATGCTTTCGGATCATAGAGATCAGGATCTCCCAGAATAACCCGGTACCGAAGATCACCAGATAAATCGGAAGAAACCAGGTCAGTCCATAAACAAACTTAGCGACAATACCATCGGCTAGTGTTAAGCCCATGGAAGCAACAATGTCACCGCGCCAGCCTGTCATCACTCCCCCGGCCAAATGTGCCTGTTCGCCGATATTATATACACCAAACAGAATACAGGGTGCCAGAGCAACCATAACAAGAATCATGTTACGTTTTAAATCGACACAGTCACGAACATGTACCCTGCCGGTATTCGCAGCTCCTACATTATAGAAAAAACTATCCATTGCCTCATAAAAAGGATAGAAAAACTCAAGTTTCCCCCCTTCTTTGAAATTCGGCTCAATCTTATCAAGAAAATTTCTTAATATCTTCATGCGCCCTCCTTAAATATTATATCCAGAACCTCGCGCAGCAATGCACCATAGTCATTTTTACCGGAACAGGAATAGGTCATCAATGCAAGATCCTCTTCATCCAGCTCCAACACCCCCAATCGCAAACAATCATTAATGTCTTTTATCAAAAGTGCCTTGGCCAGCTGCGTTGGCAGAATATCCAGAGGCATCACCTTTTCAAAAATTCCCAGAGGTACTACCGGACGGATACCGCCATTACGCTTGGAGGTGATGTTCAGAAATTTCTTTGGCAAAAAGTTAGAGAGATAGGTACCCCCTGCTGAATGCAGATCGGCTCCCGGTCGAATCCATCCTAGAATTTTGCGCTCTGTATCCTCTTCAATTACAGAAACCTGCTTGTGATAGCGCCCTAAATAGCAGCATGCACCTTCAATCTGGCGTCCATTAAGGATGGACCCTGATATAATTCGTGCTGGTTGATCAATCAGCATCTCAGCAACAATCTCTGAGATATCCGCACCGGCAATGGTATGTATGATCTGCGGCTCCTTCACAAGAGGACCACCAACACCAATATAGCATTCGTTCCAGAGTTTGCCCGTTGAAAGCAGCTTGCCGATGGCAATCACATCCTGTGCCTCAATATGCCAGACACTCTTCTGTTCATGTACTGGGTCCATCATATGAATATGAGTACCAACCAGACCGCAGGGATGTTTACCGGCAAACTTTAATGTTAAACAGCCATCAACATCAGGAAGCTCTGTGGCAAAGCTCTCATGTACGACATTATAAACTTCGGTTTCAGTGATACACGTGAGAGCCTTAAGCCCCCTGATAAAATCATCGATATATTTCGCAATGACGATCTCAGGACTGAAACCGAGCGGATCGCTGCTGATAGATGTGACAAAAATGGAATGGGGTCTCTCAGCAAGCTGCGGAATCCGTGAGAATGGTCTCTGTCGGAAAGCCGTGAACAACCCGGATTCTGCCAGTACCTTAATGAGATCATCGGCGGAAGTATCGGCAAGTGAATCATCTGAGATTGTATCAAAGGTGCACGAACCGCCCTCAACATCAACTTCAATCACAAGGGACTCCAGCACGCGTCTAGCACCACGGTTTATCTCAACCACCTTACCAGGACGCGGTGCTGTATAAACAACACCTGGATTCTCTTTAGAAGCAATCAGAGGATCACCCATCTGAACCACATCGCCAATCTTAACAAGTACTGAAGGTTTAATTCCAATATAGTCAAGGCCGGTTAAAGCAACTCGTTTAGTTTTGATCAGTTCAGAGACACTCTCCGAAGGCTTTCCCTTTATAGGAAGATCCAAACCTTTTTTTATGTTTATCATAGCACCGCCTGCGAATTTACAAATCATCTAAAATCCGGCTGGTTCAAACAGCTTAATAAGCCGAACTCAGGCTTTTCACAAAGCCCTCCCATTTATAATGGTTTACATTAAACCACAAATGGCACTAATAGTCATGTCCACCATTTGGTTTTTTTAGCATAATCGACATCTAGTATTATTTTTGTAATATTTATGGCTCAATAATGAACTGTACAAGTAAACATCATGTTTTCATGGGATTGAACACTAAGTTAAACGTAGGACGGTCCTCGGGACCGTCTGCTCAGACGGCGCGGAGCACCGTTCTACGCAGAAAATTGCCTGGCAAGGGTGTCGATAGCACCCTTGACAGTGGCCTGGTCAGCGATACAATCGCAGCTGATACCAGCTGCAATAAGTGCTTCTGCCGTTGGTTTACCGATGGCCAATATATATTTTCCTTTTAATGAATCAAGGGCTGCTTGTTCCAAATATGCTTCAACAGCCGATGCGCTTGCAAAGAAGACAATATCAAATTCGGGCAGTTCCGGGTATTTCACAAATTCATTACGATAAAGGATCTCATCGTCAACATTCGCCCCCTTGTCACGCAACACATCGGCCAGCAAAGTTCCTGCTTTTTCAGAGCGCAATCGTAAAATCCGCTGTCCAGTGAAATCCATATCGGTCAGAACTTCAGCCAATCCCTCTGCGCTGTAAATCATCGGAGGTGTCAGGTCGGGATCAATCCCATACTGCTTAAATGCACTGGCACTGCCGGGACCACAGGTCATTATCCTTGGAATTGAACGAACATCAATACCAGCTGACAAAACCATCTGCATGAAAAAATTAACCGATGCCGGTGAGGTCAGCACCAACCAGTCATACTGCCCCAAAGCGGTAAGCTGCGGCATAATATTATCACATGGCAGCAGTTTAATCATGGGACGTGCCAGAGGTCGCCCTCCAAAATCAGTCACATAACACACCGCTTTATCCATAATGGATTTACTGCAGGTCAGCAGCACTTTTTTACCATGCAAAGCTCCGCTACCGCTTTTAAAGAGAGTTTTCGCAACCTCGCCAATAACCAGCAGCCCCGGTGCAGAACAATCAAGTTCAGCCGGTTTTTCCAGCAGGGATTTCAAAGTGAGTGTAACAACCCGCTGATCATCCGCACCTCCATTAAATACCACAGAGGCAGGTGTATTCTCATCCCAACCCTCATCGATAAGTTGCTGCGCCATATCAGGAGCAACCTTAACCGACATAAAAAGCACCAGCGGAAGCTTTGAACGAATATCATTTGTCACACCGGCCACATCACCGCCAACAGCACGGGGAGTCATGACACAAAAACCGCGCGAAACCGATCGCCGGGTCAGCAACAGACCAGTCTCGGTTGTGGCAGCCGTAAGCGCACTGACTCCCGCACGGACTTTATAGGCCATTGAAAGACGATCAAGTTCAGCAGTCTCCTCAGCCAGCCGCCCGAAAAGTCCGGGGTCGCCCCCTTTTAAACGAACCACACGTTTACCCTGACGGGCATAGTCGGCCACCAGTTGTGTAATCATATCCTGACGCACACGGTGATCACCACAGCGTTTGCCCACAAAAACCCGTTCGGCACTCTCTGGCAAAAAGCGCAGAAGAGCATCATCCATCAGAACATCATAGAGACAGACCTCAGCGCTTTTTATATCCTTGATGCCACCATAGGTGCAGTAATTCTCGGAACCGACACCGGCGCCGACAAACCGTACAGCCTTTGTGAAATAGTTACGAAGTCTAATCAGACGCTCATCACCCAAACGAAAGGTCACGGCAAGATAGCCCTGTCCGGATGGAACGCAAAGTTCATTCAGCCCAATCCACTCTGTAATACGATCTTCCAGCGATAGCCGATTTAAAGCGGCACCAGCCATAATCATCACATCATACTCGCCTCTGTCGAGTTGTTCCAAACGGGAGATGATTGAGCCACGAATGGACTTCAGTTCCGCCTTGGGAAAACGTTTTAAGGCACATTTTTCACGACGTTCACTGCTGACCCCAATGACCGGATTCTCCGGCAGATCAACCATTGAACGACCTTCGGGGACTATCCATGCATCACACGGGTTTTCACGCCAGGGAAGCCAGAACCAATCAAGGTCCTCAGGCATTGGGTCAGGCAGATCTTTAGCGCTGTGGACTGCAAGATCTACAATATTTTTACGAAGGGCATCATCAAGATCACGGGTGAAAAAATCAGCAGGAGAATCTTTCAGGTCACTTTTAATATCTCTGTCGCCGGGGGTATCGCTTTTAATCAGCTTAAAGTTAATGGATGGAAAGAGCTCATGAATCTTATCCAATGCATTCCGGCACTGAAGAACAGCCAGTGCGCTGCCGCGGGTTCCTACTTTAAGTTTCATATTCTGCATAAAATCACCGTTCCGAAACAAGGGCGGCAATAATGCCGCCCCTACATCCTACTTTCCACATTCAACTTTCCACAAAAACTTCGCACTTTAGAACTTTAGAACTCGCGCACCCCGCACTTGCGGGGCCAGCAAAGCTGGCTATTAAAACTTTAGAACTTTAGAACTCGCGCACTTTAGAACTTCTACAACTCTCCCTGCATGCTGTTGCGAATTCGCTCATATTTATCACGGTTACTCTCTGTAATATCAGCACAAATTTTCAGCACCTGATTCAGAGTTCCTGTAGATTTACGATACCAGTGTTTCAGAACATCCAGATCAATCACCTTAATATTATTGCATTTCGTCCCCAGCTCAGGATCAATATTGCGGGGCATCCCAAGATCAATCATTGTGACAGGAGTATCTTTCTTAACACTGGCTAAATGACCTCGAACATTAATCAAAGGAGATTCCACATCTACAGCGCTGACAACAATATCAACATCCGACAGAATATTACCAATCTGATCAAACTGCACAATTTCTACAAGATTGCTGTCAAAATCTTTAGGCATATTCCTGTGATAACCCCAAACGCATTTTACATCTCTTTTAACTAGAGAAGAGATAAGACCTTTACCCACCACTCCAGTGCCTGCCACAAAAACACGTTTATCACTTAAATTATCAATGTGCTGATCAATATAGCGTATACAGACCTCTTCAATCTCCGCAATATCCAGTAAAGGCTCCACCTGCCTGCGTATATCCTTCGAAACCTTAAGCACTGTATCACACAGATCCCTGATAATAGAGGCAGCCCAACCACAGGCAGATGCCTCTTCAACGGCATCTTTGACCTGAGATACTACATGAAACTCACCTGGTGTTTGAGAACCCATGCCGGCCGTAATTTTGCACACATGCTCGAAAGCCTGATAACCGAATTTCATATAATAAAGATCCGGACGAAGTTGATCAAAATGCATCAGACGCCGTAAAACACCACTGGTGGTAGCCTCTTTTGCAATGGCGGCAACCAGTTCAATGCGGTTGCATGTATTTAAAATAAAAAACTCATGCACCCCCCATACCTGGCTGATCATAGCTCCCATGACCTCACGTTCACGCAACAGCAGATGATAAGGAGCACGTTCCTGCATGCCAATCATCTCATGACTGGTTCCAATCACAAGCAGATCCGAACTCTCTATAGAGTTAAGATGCTTACTAAGATTTTCTTTAATCAAACGAGATTGGCGACAGGATTTACCACTGGTTGAAACAGACATCAATACCTTGCCTGTTCTTAATATAGCCGGCGTAACAAAATCTCCATCAGGCCAGTTTCCATCGGCACAGCAACAGAGCACCCGGGCCGCTTTAGAAAGCTCCAGAATACGTCGATTCACATGCTTGTTATCTGTGCAGGCAAAAACCAGCGAAGATTGATCAACATCTCTATCCTCAAAAAAACGTTTGAGATGTGTGATTTTTGAGGCTTTTTCCAGGTCGTTCAGTTCGGATACGCAATCAGGACAAACCAAGGTTACACTTGCACCGGCATCCAGCAAGAGTTCAACTTTACGTTGACCAACTCTTCCCCCGCCGACAACCAGCACCTTGCGCCCCTCAAGCATTGCGTTAATCGGAAATGTTTTTCTTTCAGGTCTTTTCTTTCTCATAATTTGCAAACAATTTTAACAAAAATATAAATATTTCTCAAACACACAATGTGTGATTTATAGTGGCAGGAGAAAGACAAAAGCGATATAATTACCGCCATGAACATAAAAAAAGAGATTTTAAAGCTCAAAGAAGAGCGTAATGCCGTTATTCTTGCTCATAACTATCAACTAGGAGAGGTTCAGGATATTGCCGATTTCACAGGTGATTCACTGGAACTGGCCCGCAAAGCAACAGATATTGACTCAGATGTGATTGTTTTCTGCGGAGTTCACTTTATGGCAGAGACAGCAGCTATCCTTAATACCGATAAAACGGTTCTGCTACCTGCCAAAGATGCCGGATGCCCTATGGCGGATATGATCACCGGTGACCAGCTCAGAGAGCTCAAAGCCAAACATCCGAAAGCCAAGGTTCTTTGTTATGTAAATAGCACCGCTGAAATTAAAGCCGAAAGTGACTGCTGTGTAACATCTTCCAATGCTCTTGCCGTTGCTAAGTCCTACCCGGCTGACCAGGAGATTATCTTTGTGCCTGACCGTCATCTGGGCGGCTATACAGCAGAACAGCTCCATCGTGAATTTATTCTATGGCCGGGATTCTGTCCAACGCATGCTTGTTTTATGGCTGAGCAAATTGCAGAGAGCCGCAAACAACATCCAGATGCTTTGGTCCTAGTACACCCGGAGAGCCCCAAACCGGTCCGAGATGCCGCTGATCAGGTTCTCTCCACCGGAGGAATGTGCCGCTTCGCCCTGAAATCTGATAACACATCCTTTATCATAGGAACTGAAGTTGGCATTATACACCGCCTGCAACTGGAGAATCCTGACAAATCCTTTTTTGCACTCCATGATCGTGCGATCTGTCCAAACATGAAAAAAATAGATCTTGAAAAGGTTTTTTGGTCGCTTAAAGACATGGAAACCAAAATCGTGGTTCCTGAAGATATTGCCATTAAGGCGAAATTATCCATTGAAAAAATGCTCTCTCTCTCATAACAGGATATTGCCATTTTGAAAACCATTACCACCATTTTGATGTTGAGTGCTCTTATCTTAACGGGCTGCCTGACACAACAACAGCTGATTGAACAACGGATAAAGGATAAACAGGACTTTTTTAACACTCTCGCCCCTGAAAAACAGGAACGTTTGCGTAAGGGAAAGATCTATACCGGAGATTCTGCTGAAGCCGCATGGATTGTCTACGGCAATCCCGACCGAAAATTTACTAAGGTCACGGGTACAACCACCAATGAGATCTGGTCATATTCCAGTTATGAGTTTGACCGTTTTAATCATGCCCAACCTATATATCATCCGATGTATACTTCACAAGGACGCACAATCTGGCAAAGCGATTACAGATGGGCCTCGGATACGCAGTATCAGGTTTATGAGCATATGCGAATTGAATTCCAGAACAATAAGATCAAGGGATATGAATCAGAGCAGAAATAACATGTTTTTAACTCAATTAGAGCCAGAAAAGATGAAATCCTGCATTAAAGTAATCAAAATAACGACCACGATAACTCACCAATTATGTACGATATTAATGAATTGAATCAAAGATTTGGAGCCGCCGGACGCATTGCATTCAGAATTGCGGAAAACGGCATGCCGATAATGCTGCTAGTCAACAGCCACGGGTCCTGCGAAGTATCACTTTATGGAGGACAGGTACTGAGTTACAGACCGATGGGACACACCCCGGTCCTCTTTAAAAGCCGCGAGTCTTTTCAGGAGGCAGGCAAACAGATACGAGGTGGTATCCCTCTCTGCTGGCCCTGGTTTGGAGCCCCCCCCTCTTCAGGACTTCCGCGCCACGGGTTTGCCAGATTGGTTTCATGGGATCTTCTCTCAACACAGTACGACAGCAAACTAACCGAGGCATCAATCTATATTACCGATAATGAGCAAACCAAAACTCTATGGCCACATTCCTTTGAGCTGGTTCAAAAGATATCTCTCAGCGACAATCTTTCAATAGAGGTGACAACTCTCAATAAAGGGAACGAGCCCTTTGAACTATCACAGTCGATACACCCCTACATCAAAGTACGCGATATTGAAAATGTTTCAGTCAGCGGAGTTGAGGATTGTAAATTTACAGATCTGTTTACAAAAAAGAGCAATCTTCAGAACGGCCCCCTCTCTATTGATAAAGAGACCTATTATATTTATGGAAATGGAAAAAATGCATGTGCTATCAGAGATACAGGGCTGGGACGTAATATCGCACTGACATATAGCGGCATGAAAAACCTTGTTGTATGGAATCCATGGATAGAGAAATCCAGTGAGTTGGAAGACCTTGGGGATAATGAATATAAAGGAATGCTGACACTTGCACCGGCAACCCTGCCGGAGGAAAAGATGGTTCTGCAACCTAATGAAAAAATCACTATTAAAACCTCCGTTCAGGCAACTTTAATATGAGGCGTATATTTAAATATCTGCCAGCTCTCCTCTGTTCCGTGTTAATCCCCTTGCTATCACTGATTAATCCAAAAAATCTTCCGGACGCTTCTACCCTGCATTTTGCCGGCATGGATAAGGTTGGCCATTTATTAATGTATGCCGCTTTAACCTCATTCTGGTTATATCCAATCAGTAAAGCCAAACGACAGCAACTTCCTATTATACTTGGGGTTGCTCTGATGGCGGGTCTTTATGGAGCAGTGCTGGAAATGTGTCAATTGCTTTTGACATCCTCTCGCAACATGGAGGCTCTGGATGCCGTAGCCAACCTGATCGGTGCAATGATTGCCGCAGCTGGATTTTATTTTTTTAGTAAACAGCATAAAACAGAGCTGACAACCGATATTCCTCAAACAAAGTAGCGTCATGGAAAACACCGATTTATTCGCGGAAAAAAACAGAAGTGGTGAGTACTCTCTGCCACCTCTAGCAGCCTGCATGCGTCCTAAAACACTCGATGAGATTGTAGGGCAAAAACACATTCTGGGACCAGGCAAGCTCCTACGCCGGGTTATTGAGGCCGACCGCCTGACCAACCTGATCTTTTATGGACCACCCGGTTGCGGCAAAACCACTCTGGCGGAAATCATTGCACGCGTCACAAAATGCCGGTTTGAACGCACCAGCGGTGTACTCTCCAATGTATCCACACTTCGTAAACTCTGCGAAGGGGCCAAACTATTTCAAGAGAGACAATCCACCGTGCTGTTTATAGATGAGATCCACCGCTTCAATAAATCGCAGCAGGATACCCTGCTTCCCTATGTAGAGGATGGAACTGTTACTTTGATTGGAGCCACCACTCACAATCCCAATGTTTTTGTTAACTCCCCACTGACCTCCCGATCCCTGGTATTTGAGCTTCAGCCTCTGAATGAGGAAGATATTATAGAGTTGATAAACCGCGCATTGACCGATAAAACCAATGGACTTGGTAACCTGAAAGCCACAATCACTGATGAGGCTGCCGCCTTTCTGTCCGTTATCTGTGATGGTGATGCCCGGCGCGCATTAACCGCCCTGGAGGTGGCTGTGCGTTCCACTCCTCCATCCGGTAAAAAGAAGAGCGTTATTATCACAGCTGAAATCATGCAGGACTGCGTACAACGCAAGATGGTACTTTATGATAAAAATGAAGATGGACACTATGACACCATCTCCGCTTTTATCAAATCGGTTCGCGGCTCAGATCCTCACGCAGCCATTTACTGGCTGGCCAAAATGATCGAGGCAGGCGAAGATCCACGCTTCATTGCCCGCAGACTGATCATACTGGCCTCTGAAGACATCGGTAATGCCGACCCGCGTGCCCTGAATCTGGCGGTTTCCGCAATGCAGGCGGTGGCCTTTATTGGAATGCCTGAAGCACGTATCACTCTGGCCCAGGCAACCACCTATCTGGCAACAGCCCCTAAAAGCAACGCATCCTACGTAGCGGTTAATGATGCCATGGCCGATATTAAATCAGGGCGCACTATGGATGTCCCCGAGCACCTGAAAAACATGCATGTCAAGTCACAGGGTAAAAATCTGGATGATGCTGAGTATCAATATCCGCATAACTTCAAGGATACCGTGGTGCAGCAGGATTACATCCCCGTGAATAAAGAATACTATCGTCCCACAAATCGCGGTTATGAAGATACGATCGGTAAACGTATGCAGCGTTTTAAAAAAGGCGGACAGTGACAAAGGCCTTAGCCGCTAGTGCGGCTAAGGCTACCAGAGGTCGGAGGTCAGAGATCAGAGATCGGCGATGCCTCCAATTGTGAGATGTAGAACGTAGTATGTGTTTGTACAAGCCATCGCTATGTGACGATCCATCTCTGCTTTACGCGAAAAAACAAACTACCAATGTATTCCAGGACTTGTCATTCTACTTTCCACGTTCCACTTCCTACAAAGAATTCATCACTCAGCAATCATCATTCATAACTGCGCACTACACAATACTCCAGCCATCGCGGATATATGGGTTGACCAGCTTATTACCCTCAAAGCTGTTACTGAATTTCATTGCTACAGCATCCCATTGCAGTTGACCCGGAGCCTGCTGCGCTATACAACCCAGCAATACTCCCTCTGTCAACGGCACAGAGTGATCATGATGAGAGAGAGGTTTGTTTCCTCCACGAATGGCCTCGGCAAACTCCCAGTGATGTCCTTTAACACGCGGAATAGACTCAGCCACCTTCTGGCAGAGTTCATCTTTGGCAAAACCATTGAACTTATCCTCTTCATTCCAGCAAACAGCATCATTCTTAATAACCGCTCTCTCGGTGATAATCGTCTTGCCACCCAAATTGCCGAACACCTTAGCGGCTTTAGGACAAACCGATGGATCAGGAGATGTATTACCATCATACCAGTAAACCGAAATTGGCTCAGCCTGCATATCACTGCGATAAACCGTTTTTACGGTGGTAGCAGCTGGATAGGTCTCAGGAAACCGCTGCGTTGATTTAACACACTCCACTGTCAGAACCTCATTCAGTTTAAATGCGCGAAAAAAGTCGCTCATGGCATGACAGGCAATATCACCCATGGCCCCGGTTCCAAAGTCAAACCATCCACGCCATTTAAAAGGATGATAAACATCTTTCTTATACGGGCGTTCTTTGGCTACTCCCAACCATAAATCCCAATTGATATTTTCACTGACAGGGTCACTATCAGCAGGGCGGTTGATAGCCTGCGGCCAGATAGGCCGGTTGCTGGTCACATGCACCTCATCAATGCGACCGAAAATTCCGGACTGCAAAACTTCTATTCGCCGACGCTGACCTGAATTTCCATTACCATTGTTTCCCATCTGTGAGATAACACCGAGCTCATTGGCAATCTTTTTAAACTGGCGTACCTCCCAGATAGTCCTTACCAGCGGTTTTTCAACATAAACATGATGACCGGTTTTCATTGCGGCAATGGCAGCCGTTGCGTGCATATGATCCGGCGTGGATACAACCACGGCATCCAGATCACTCTCGCTGGACAGAAGGTCTCGGAAGTCGGTATAACGCTTTGCATCGGAGCAACGCTCTTTGACCTTGTTATAAGAGCCGTCAAGACGCCCCTTGTCAATATCACAGAGAGCTACAATCTCCTCGCCGAGTTTGTAAAACTCACTCAGGTTGGCACCGCCTCTGCCACCGGACCCGATAAATGCCATCCGCAGTTTATCACCCGGCTTCTTGAAAGAGAGTGCTTTTTTAGTGGAAGTCAGGTTTTTGCTATGACTTGTTGCCGCGGCAGCCATAACACCGCCTGTGGCAGCTGTGCTGCTTTTGATAAATGAACGTCTTGAAAGTTTCTTCATTTATTCCCCCTTTGTTTTTTCCAGCGACTCGCTAACGCGTGACGCTAATTAATGACACATCCGAAAATTGAAAGTTTGCTCCTCAGCAAAGCATCCAAAACCGATAAATCCTTTGGATAAACAGATATAAGCCGTTTACCCTCCTGTTGATAGAGCATCTGTTTTTTATACATACTCATCTTATACTTGGGTGTATCAAGCCCCCAGTACTCAATATAAACATCTATCTCAGGCATATAGAAGTCCGGGCGTATTTGAAACTCTCCGATAATCCGGAACTTGGTATCATAGCGATATGACAAACGATGCGCCGTCAGCCACTCAGCAATCATTTTCTCGCCCTTCGACTGCACAAGCGTTCCATCCTGAGCCTCGACCGTTTTATTGATCTCAACCTGCATCTCAAAATTTCTACGTATCAAAAAAACCTCATCAAAGCACCGGTCACAAAAACATCTCTGAAAGGCCTCCATTGACCGTTCAAATTCCTGATCTGAAACAACCGTATTACAACGCAGGCAACGGTGCTGTACGCCATTATTCACATCAGATGCCGCAAGTGCAATTGCATCCGCCGTGGTTTTTGCGGCAGCCCGCACATAATCCTTCAAAGCCGGGTTCCGAGCCATATCAAGCAGGTCCTGCACATGTGAACTTCCTGCCGCACCGTATTTTTTAAGTGCTCTGATGGCATATTGCTGCGTTTGCGGGTGCCTCCCTTTAAAAGCCAGTTCAGCCAGCCGAGTAACCGCAATTGCAGAATCAGCACCGAATTCAGCCAATTTCCCAATTCCTGAAGCAGCCAGCCGCTGTATCTCATTGGAAGGCAGATAGGTAGCACGGATCAGGCGAGAAAGTTGAGTTGGATCACCCCTGCGACCAAGTTCCAACGCCAGCTTTACCGCCTTTTGATGGTCTTTTGGAAGCATAGGACTTTTCATGAGAGCTCTTCCTTTTAAATTTCAGCGACTCGCTAACGCTCGACGCTGCGAGCACGTTAAGTTTAACCGGTCTCGCATATGCTCAACACAGCATGGTTTATCGTCGAGCGACAGAGAGTCGATAATATCGCATAACCACCCAATAATTCTATCAGGTGAAACCAGCTCAGGCAAGTCGGCACTTGCATAGAAGCCAATCAGTTTGTAAACTATATCACCAAACAATAGTTTTGCTTTCAGATTATTAAATGGATGAAATTATGGCTTTACGTTACCTGACTGCCGGTGAATCACACGGACCGGCTATGAATACAATTTTAGAGGGAATGCCAGCTGGACTGCACCTGACCGAAGATATGATTGCCGCTGATCTTGCACGGCGACAGTCCGGTACCGGCTCCGGAGACCGCATGGCAATCGAAAAAGACCACGCATCAATCCTGGCAGGGGTGATGGAGCAGAAAACAACCGGTGCACCAATCTCCCTCCTGATTGAAAACAAAGATTTTGCCAACTGGCAAGGCAAAGAAGTCCCGCCCTATGTAAC
>JAQIBS010000151.1 GCA_027858965.1 Kiritimatiellia bacterium | reverse complement strand
TCCAATTCGTTCCTTGAGACCTGTTCGCTCGGTTAGAAGCCCGAAAACAATGCCCTTGATTTCAGGAAAATCACCTTCGGAATCAGGCGCAGCCATAGAGTGAATTGCAATCTCGATCGCGCGATAAAGACGCTCACGATCTTTGGTATCGGTTGTGTTATGAAGTGGCTTCAGTTGTGTCAGCCGATTTATCAGCTGTTCATCACTCTCTTTCTCAAGAATCGCCCGCAGTTCAGGATCGGGATCTACTTTAACCAGTTTGTATCTATTGAGAACCGCATCAAGGTACATGCCGCTACCACCGCAGAACAGAGCTTTTGCGCCGCGCTCTATAATGCCGTTGTACGCCTCAAGAAAGGCCTGTTGATACTCAAATATATTAAACTCGGTTCCCGGCTCAACTATATCGATAAGGTGATAGGGCACAGCATCTGATCCAGAACCATATTCCGATAAGTCTTTGCCGCTGCCAATATCCATGCGGCGATAAACCTGTCGCGAATCCGCACTCAATATTTCGCAACCAAGCCGTCGGGCAACTTGAACTGCCAGATGAGTTTTACCGGTTGCGGTTGTCCCTAAAATTGTAATCATTGAAAAGTCCTTTTTTATCCACACATTGCACAGATATCATTGCTACGTGTCACTGCTATTCAATTTAACCACAGAGGCACAGAGACACGGAGGAAAAACTCTGTGCCTCAGTGTGCTCTGTGGTTAATAAAATTAAGGCTTCTTTGCATTAATTCTTACTCGCTCTACATCTTCAATCGCACTCAGCAGATAGCGCAGTTCATTGAGTTCTACTATTGGAGCAGAGTCAAGCGACCAACTTGCCGGATCGATTTCAAGTATATCATGTGCCGCCGGTGATGCCAACTGTGCACACTGCCGGGCAAAAATCGTATTAAGAGTCCGAAACAGATTCTCTTCATCTCTGACAGCTGAATTATTATTTGATCGAAGATATTGAAACAGACGTAACCCGTCAACTCTCTCATGACAGGCCCGCACAAAGCGCTCTCTGGTTGTGTGATTTTTCCGCAAACCCTCCCATAAATCTTCACAGTTCAAAGTTTCACGCAGAAAATCGCTGAGCGGCAGTTCTATATCCCTGTCAAAAAGATCCGGAAATTTTGCTGTGGTTGCGGCGATATCGTCAAAGAGAGCGCTCGCAAAGATGGGATAGCGAGTTCGCATTATATCAAACCCATTTAAGATTGCCTGGCCGGTACCAAAGATAACCCGTTCTGATTCTCGTGATGCCGGGTATACACGTGCATTATCGCCATAGATTAACCTGCCTGACTTCGCCAACTTCACCAGAAAGTAGAAATCTTCCGCGCTCTTCTTAGGTGTCATTCCGCCAACCCTGCGATAAGATTTAACAGTCGTAGCGAGGGCAGAGCCCATAGCCGTAAAAGCATAAGGCGAATCAATTCTCTGTAAATTAATGAGGTAGTAGCGCAGGTAGATCTCATAGCGCAGCATAGCTCTGTCGATATCCGGTTTTCCGGTCAGCTTATGATAGTAGCGAGCGGTGTAACCGACGGCATCCGGGTTATCGGCAAAGCTCTGGGTGAGCTCAGCGAGATAATCAGGATCTAGCAGAGTGTCACCATCTAAGCTGACAATGATATCCTGTTTGTCCGAATTCTCTGCGATGGCATCCATTACGGCTCGCCGGGCAGCGCCAACACCCCCTTTGCGGTCCTTCCACCCATTGCCTTTACTTGACCTGTCAATCACCTGAACATCAAAGCTGTAGGCCCGGCAGCGTCCAGCCATAGGATTCGACGGCTGATGCCCCCACCGGGCGGTTGATGCGTCGGGTGAAGGCACCCGGCCTACAGTCAACTGCTCTAGCCACTGCAGAAGCTGAGCATTATTCTCACATACAGGCCGTTTCTCTTCGCTGCTCCACCAGCTCTCCGGCTGATTAACACAGATCCAGACTTTTAAATCTTTAAGACTCTGATTTGAGAGCGACTCGAGCGTATGGGGCAGCCACTCCATCTCATCCATAACAGGTATTGCGATGTGTAATTTCATACTTTAGTTGCTTTCTCTCAAGAACTTATAAAATTGACCTCTTACGTTTCTCGTTTTTTGTGACAGTAGTTGAGAGAATAACAACTAACGACCTCCCTCGTTTCTGTAAGTAACAGGGATGTGGTTATACGTTCTGCAGGTATTCCTGACAGATGTTCAAGCGCCTCCCGGTAGAGTTCCATTTGTGATTTGTAAGTTTCTGTAATACGGCTGTGAAAATCATCCGTGCTCTCTGTCTTGTACATTCGGTTGGTCTTAAAGTCCATTATCTCAGCACTGACATTCTTGCCCGTGCCGCGGAAAACAACGCGGTCAAATATACCGGAAACCCAGCGTTTATTGAGAATAATCTCAAAGGAGCGTTCGCGCCACAGATCAATTGCATCTTCAGGACGGGTAAGAGCATCACGCAGCGGGGACTCTGCCGAGAGGTCAACCTCACTCTTTCCAATTCCAGTTGGCTGAATAAAGGGTGGCTCAAGCCACATAATCTCACTGAGTGCCTCATGGATGCGTGTACCTTTCAGCATGGCTCCACTCTCGGAACGTGAGAAGAGTGTGGCTGCATTCATGCCTTCCAGAACTGTCCTGGAAGGGGTGACCCTTGAAACATCCTCGCGCTTCTCTCGTTTAATAGCCGGTATGCAGTACTCTTCATTTTGTTCTATCGGAGCTTCCGATGTATAGCAGGTATGCCACTGAGGATTGCCTTTGGTATAAGGCAGTGGTTCCGGAAGAGATTGCTCCAGATAGTCGCTGAAATACTCTGTTACTGTAGATTTGCCTGCGGGAGGTTTCAGCAGGATTGTCATGGCGCGTTTAGCGCGAGTCATGGCAACATACTTTACACAGAGCTGTTCGAAAACAGAGTTGTTAAGCGCGTGTTCCCAGGCGTCGGCTAGAACAGGATCATGCTCTCGTAGAAGTTTGGGTGGCGTGTTCAGTATCCATCTGTTGTTTTTATCACGGAGCGCCGTGTCCTCCCGCATGGTTGTAAATCCGTTGCTTTCAATAACCGGCAGAATCACATAGTCGAAACCAAGTCCCTTGCTTCGATGAACCGTCAGTATCTTTACGGTGGAAGCTCCCGCTTTGTCACGGTTGACAAATGTTTCAGCAAAGGCCGCAAAATCAGTCAGGCCGTTCTCTGGGTCCGGACGGGCGCTGAAAGCAGATGCGGCACGGATCAGGTCATCCAGGCGTGACTCTGTGAAATCATCAACTCCTTTGCTGATTGCCCCCTCTACGTACCCACGGAGGGAACGACTCAACCCTCTTTTGGAAATGTCAGCCAATACTCTCCCTGAGAGAGCTGCTGCACCATCTTCCGGCGAGAGAGAGCACTCTTTTTTAAAGACGCTTTGTGCAAGCGGGGAGGCGCAGATATGCTGCCAGGCCAGAGTGTTACCCGGGTGTTCCGCTACCAGCAGCACATGCAGCAGGGCATTAACAACTGGGGTGTCGCAGATGGAATTTTCTCCCTCCCATACTGCTGGAATTCCAGCAGTTTTCAGGGCATCGGCAAAGGCAGCTCCCTGGCTATTGCTCCTCACAAGTATTGCTGTTGATATACCGCGCTTCCAGGGCATTGATTCCTGTAGAATCTCGCAGGTTCTATCAATCCAGCTGGTAATACCCTGTTTTCCTTTGGGTGCTTTCTCAACCCGTTCAATAGCGATATAACCGGGTGCCTGTCGCGATTCGTGTGCAACCCAGTTCCTACGCCAGAGCTCTCCAGCCCCGGAAGCGGATGCATTCAGACAACGGGCAATATGGTCACCGTTGAAGACCAGGTTTACGAGGTCGGCAATTTCAGGGGAATAGCGATAGGAGATGCTCAGATTCTGTAGCTTGTACATCCCTGAGTCAGCTTCTCCGTTAAAGATTCCAACATCGCCGCCACGCCAACCGTAGATAGCCTGTTTAACATCACCTACAATAAAGATCGATCGGTCTTCATCGGCGCTTTGGATTACCTCATCCACCAGCTCTTTAACGGCATTCCACTGCGAGTGTGATGTATCCTGGAATTCGTCCAGCGCCCAGTGCTGAAAGCGGGTATCAAAGCGGTATTCAATATTCTGTCGGATAGAGCTGTCCAGACCGGATATCAGCTCGGGAATATCGCTGAAGGTCATCATGCCCCGGCGTCGGGTATTTGCGTTGTAAACTTTTTCATAGGCACCGATAACCTTATAGATGCCCTGTGTTGTGGAGCAACATGCTTTCAGGATCAAGGCAAAGAGCGTTTGGATTGTACCGATGATGAGCTGACCATCGACTCCGCTGAAAGCAACTTCGGTTCTTCCATATTTAATCGTTATGCTTTGAGCACCTGCCTCATAGGCTTTGAGAACATTGGCAACACCCGCTGGAGCCGTTGGAAGTGTGTTATTAAAATCTTCGACAAAGCAACAGAACTGCTCCCACTGATCTGCACCCTTTGGATATTCACGCTGCCAGATCGGTGTGATCTGATTTCGCAGTTTGTCGGCCAGGCTGGATGTAGAATCAGCGATCTGCCATGGACACCCCTGCGGCCATATGGTATCGGCATGCCCCCAGGCCTGTTCACCATATTTTTCTGTCTCAGTCCAAGCGGTGTGCCATTCGTTAACAAATTTGATGAGCGATGAAAAATAAGTTTTGCTCTCCTTACCGAAGATAGCGAGACGGAAGGCCTCCATAAAGTCGTTGATCTCTTTTGTGTTCTCCTTCTGATAAAGAATGAGGGCCGCCGATTTATTTATCTGACGTTCAATCTCAAAGGTATCCATCATGGTGGTAGATCCCTGAAAACCAAGCTCCAGTGGAAAACTCTGAACCATGCGGAACATGAAGCTGTCCAGCGTGCCGATCATGCTGACATGCTGCGATTCAATAACCTTTCTGAGCAAAGTCCTGAAGCACCCGCATGTGAGCGGTGATCCGTTATCCTTGATAATCACCTCTTTAAGCTCCGGCAAAATATCCTTAAACACCGTCTTGGATTCCTCCTCGGCTCCCTTTTCAGAGAGAGATGCCGCGGCAAGTCTTTCGGCCAGCTTGCTGAATATCTCACCGGCGGCCGCACGCGAGAATGTGAGTGCCACAATGGTCTGCGGTTCAACACCGGTCAGCAGCATGCGTATTATGCGGGTGGCCAAGGTATAGGTTTTACCAGTTCCCGCCGATGCTTTAATTAATGTGTTTTGCTGTAAATTCATGGTTAGGGGTTAGGGATGATTGCGTTCTTCTTTGCTGATCAGCTATCCATGCATCGCAGATCTCTCCCTCTGGTTTTTCCATGAAAAGTTTTTCGTAACTGTATTTCCACGGCTCCAGTGGCGAAGGGGGCCAGTATATGCCCTGCTTTATGTTTTTGATAAGCAGATCCAGATCGTTCAACACGCTCTGACGGTGGTTGTCAAAATTCCATGAAAAGCATTTGCAGTGGATACGGCTCTCACCCAGAACAAAGTAGGCACACTCAATGGTGGTCTGGCTGTTCTTAAGATATTTCGCCGGCATCATCAACATGTAGAGAGGCAGCTGCATATCGGTCAGGACATATCCTTCTTTGTCATCAAAAGTATATTGATTCAGCCCACGGCTGGTAGCAGCATCAACCGTGGCAGATGATCTGGTCGCAAATTTAGCCTTGCCTTTATCTGCAGGGCTCTTGTTCCATGTTTTGAAATCTATAATCTGAACGATATTATCCTTTGAGTGGTAATCAATTCTGTCAGCCCGTCCACGAATAGCAATGCCGTCGACAACATAGTTAAATCTATCCTCGCCTGCCACGATCTGCCATCCACCTGCTGTACGTTGGGCTTGGATCTCGGCAAAGAAAGAGAGTCGCTTAGCAGCGGTCTGCACTTGCAGTTGAATGACAGCTGGTGTTGGTGCCCCGTAATATTTTTCAGCAAGGGAATGGACCTGACTGGCAAGGAATTCACTGATTTCAGCGGCATCCGTTGAGGATATAAGTAGAGATTCTCCGAAGCGCTCGATTGCTTCATGGCATAGATTTCCGAAAACAAGGGCATCCATCTCCTCTGTCCGATCGCTCTGCTCGCGCATTTTCAAAATGTTATCCAGATAGAAAGTGAATGGACACTTCAGGTAGCCGCTGACCGCTGAAACGCTCAGAGATTCAGGAGCCTTTGCCTCATCAGGCAACGGTAGCTTAAGTTTCCACCTCTCCGGCAGGGTGCGTGGCCTCTCAACGGGTGTTTTCTCGGATTCGGCAAAGAGACGTTTTGCGCGTGCGGCCAAGGTGGAGTCATCGCATTTGAAAAGCAACCGGGAAGGTTTACGAACATCACCACTGGCCGTCACCCGTTCCATGTGTATCTGAACTGCCTCGGGTTGTCGTGTGGCAGTCAGGGTATATAGCAGATATGTGTCACGGGCAGTTCTTAACTCGTTGCATAACATATTAAGAGCCTTGCGAAGACGATCTGGCAGATATGCATGTCCAACGGTTGCAACCGGTATTGAACCCTCATTGAAACCGCTGATCACTATCTCCGATGCGGGGTTCCATGCCAGTTCCAGCCAACCCTCTGTAAGGAGCTCACTCTCTCTTGAAGCTTCCAGCTGATAGATGCTGTTCTGGAGCATATCATCAAACAGATGTGAGATATCCTGTTCTTTGAGCAGTTCTTTTATCAGGGGGGAATTCAGGTTGTCCCGTATATCCAGTATCTTTGAGGCAGCGGCTGCCAACTCCCTGTCAACACTGTTGATATCTGTCAGGATTCTTCCTTTGAAAAACAGCTTGAGAGAATTGATAAGGTGGTCAACAGGGTTTACGCCAGGGGCTTTCTCCACCTGTTTCAGCAAGGAATCTATAGCGGAGGAGAGCAGTTGAAGTCCAGGTATGCGCCTCTCCTCGTAAGACTTCAGCTCTTTCTTAGATTTCAGTTCAGCCAGTTCATCATTGCAGAACTTCAGGGTTTCAGCAACGGTTTGCGGGATATGTGTATTCTGTATCTGATCAAGTGCCTGTAGCAACAATGCATGATTGCCGTCCTCCAGGTTGAGCAGTCGGGCGGTGTCGGTCTGACGCAGGAATGAGGCCAACAGTGCATAGGACGCATCTGAGCAAAATCTCCTGATCTGCAGAATCAGCTGAGCAAGGGATGATGTTGAGAGGGAGGTGCCAGCTGGATTATGGATACGCACGCCCTTGTTGAGAAAGGCAGACTCCAGCTCGTTGAAAAGGTTCGCGTCGGTCATACCCAGAGCGGGCAGGGCTTGCTCTGCGGGAATTGCAGCAAAATATGCTGCAACTGCTTCAGCCTGTTCGGCGCTATCCTGTGCCGCATGAATCTGGTTGTCATCAAGTGGGATCAGCGGTGATTCATTGCCATTCCAAAAGGCGGGGTCAGGGATTCCATATTTATCAAAGGCCGCTTCTACATCTCCAGCAAACTGAATCAGGATTGTGGTATTGATACCAGAGGGTGTATTTTCAAGGGCTTGATAAAGTGCGGGAACTCCGTCAATAAGGGCTGGAAGCACAATTTCCGTGCAGCCATCTGGAATCGCAGGATTCCGTATCGCATTTTTGACGGCAACCGTTAGCGGAGTGCGTGAGAATTCAATGACTTTTTCATGAAAACGCTCCTCGATATCAGCCAAGTCGCGCCAGCGCTCAATCTCAACATCAAGATCTTCGCCTTGAAGCAGCGTATCAATCTTCTCCGCTACATCACCCATGGAGAGGGCACTCTCCTCCAATGAGTTCCATAGCAGGTGAAGCTGTCCGGCAATAGCCAGAGCCCAGGTAAAATTCTGCTCAAGGGGTCTTCCTTTAACAGGAAAGAGCGCGGGGTATTTTGATAAATCAAGAGTTTCCAGCATGGCGGAAAGCAGGGCAATTGACTCCGCCCGTGTGATAACCGGTCGTTCTTTCTCAGCCATTGGCTGAAGCAGGGTCGATGCTGGGATTGTTTTGGGAGGGATACAACCATTAGGGAAGGCGGCTGCCAGCGCTTCACGCAGGCGACGTCCCGCCTGGCGAGTGGGAACCAGTATAATCATGTGATCCAGAGAAGGAACTCCAGAAGGAGTAGTTTGTGCCTTTTTGCACAACCACTCTGTCACCGCGTGAACCAACGGAATACTGCTGTTCAGAATCTCTTTCACATCGCTCTTTTCAAAGGAGGTTTAACACAATATCATTAACGTGCCTTTTAAGGCCTGATACAAATAACCCTGTTCATCAATGCTTATACAGAGAATTTTCCCGGTTTAAGATATGGCTTCAGCGTCTCGAAGCGACTGTCGATTTCGGCCATATTCTCCTTGGTCAGTTTCTGCTCAGACATAATCGGCTTTTTAGGGATACTCTTTTTCGGTCCGTAGTTACGCGAGAGCCTGTTTTTGAATATTCCGCGTTTCTGCCAGACATAGAGATGAAAACCACGGAGTTGGTTTCCACCGATATTCTCTTTAAGATTCAGCATAAGCAGGAGTTTACTGAATCTGTCGTTAAGACCATCAGGGTCCTCTCCACTCTGCATCAGCCTCCAGATGTCAGCCAAAAGATCCGCATAGACAGCTCGTTCAGTAACAAGACCTTCACAGCCAATCTGCCGTGTCTGATAAAGCCAGCCGAATCCGCCCATGGCACTCATAACCCGGCGAATGGTCGGTTTGGCCGCGACCAGCTCTCTCATACGGGATTGAATTGGATTAACCTCTTCCTTTACATAGCCGAAATATTGAGATTCCTTGGCGAGTTGAATTAGGAGTTTGACGGAGGGTTTAGCTTTGCCGCCGCCCGAGGTCTGGATAATAACAGGACACTTTGTGACCTCTGCCAGAGCTCGCCAGTATTTAAAAAGATCCGCTTCTGTCTTGCCGGAATCAGGGGGGCGGGAGATAATTGCAGGAGCGCCGAGTTTCGTGACATGCTTAGCATAGACAAGCATCTCTTCTGTATCTTCACCCTGCACACCCATGCACCAGACTGACTTACGTCCTTCCATGGCCTTGGCGATAACCTCCATGCCCTTAAGCTTTTCATCCATGGTCAACAGATCAACACTGTCGCCCGACTGCGGCCAGATCATACCAGGGCTGCCGCACCAGTCGACAAACTGTGCCTCTTTAGCCAGAACTTCGTAATCCACTGCACCTGACTCAGTGAAGGGAGTTGAAAGAATCGGGAAAGGGCCCCGGACCTTCGGATCTCCGGTGATGGGCTGTGAGTGGGGAATTCCCTGACCTTTCGGGGCCACGCTATCTTTTAGGCCTGTGGAAGTTTTGCATCCCTGCAGGAGTGATCCGGCAATGACGCTTGATGCACCGGCTATAGTGGTTCCAAGTATCTGCCGACGTGTAATATCTGTTTTCTTTGATAACATAATTACCTTTCTATTTTCTATGACAATTTCTTATCCATAAAAGATCACAAGGAGCGCAAAGAAGTTATTGCTTTGCTGTTTTTTGTGGATAAATTCTTTGGATCTGATTCGATTAGATTTTCCAACCATCGCGATAGGCCGCTTTTACAAAGCGATTGAGATCCGGCTGGTTGGTGCAACGCATAGCGGCTCCATCCCAGTCGATGCTTTTTCCAGGACCTGCACGCATGGCGAGGTCGCCAAGCAGCACAATCTCCACTAGCGGATCAGAGTAATCAAAGTTTGCGCAGGCCGGTACTCCACCGCGACATGCCCGAAAGAAATCGGATTGATGTGTACCTTTGATACGCGGCAATGTGGGCTTGGGCATAGGAAAGGCGCGATGTGCCTCCTCAGGCACTATGCGGCATCCATCCCCGAACGGGCCGATAGTCATAAAGCCCTTGTCTCCTACAAGAATCGAGCCATTGGTACCGAAGTTACGGTTGTACTTCTTCTCCAGTTCAACAACAACCGGCGGACGGTTCATGGCTTCAGGTGCCACACAATCAATATTTCCAACCGTCTTCTTGTTGTACGTCTGACCTTTGGCGAGTCCGTCATACCAGTAGAGTTTTACGGGTGCCATCTCTCCACGTGCGGGAAAGTCAAAGCGGATGCGGTTGCTGACAGAGTAGTACTCAGCACTGCCGCCGCGCATCTCTTCATTTTCGATAGATGTAGGGGCTCCAAGTTTCAGCGCCCAATAGATGGGATCAAGAATATGATTTCCCATGTTGCCGATTGAGCCGTTACCGAAATCGCACCATCTATGCCAGGAGTGTCGATGCAGACCGCTATGGTATTCGCGGAATGGCGCAGGGCCAATCCAGCTTTCCCAATCGAGATCTTTTGGAACCGCAGAGACAGGCGGACGCTTAACATCAATCAGCCCATTGGCCCGATCGCTCCAGGAGTAGACCTCGCGTACCTGACCGATTGCACCGGCCCAGATATATTCGCAGAGACGGCGGGCACCTTCACATGAATGACCGTGCTGTCCCATCTGAGTAACCACACCGTATTTTTTAGCCTCGTCCTTGAGCTGACGCGCCTCACCGAGAGAGAGAGCCATGGGTTTCTCTACGTAAGCGTTGATGCCAAGGCGGATTGCCAGAAGTGCTGCAGGCGCATGGTGGTGGTTAGGCGTGGCAATGACCACCGCATCCAGCTCCTTACCCATTTCATTGTAGAGCTTACGATAATCGGAGTAGGTCCGAATTTTGGAGTGATCTGATTTCGGCGCCAACTTTTTAATTCTTGCCAAAGCCGAATTGAGCTGGCGTTTGTCCGGATCTACCAGCGCAACAACCTGTTCCTTGCATATTTCAGGGAGCAGTGTGCACCCCCGTCCCCCGCAACCGATCACCGCAATGCACAACGACTTTTTTGTATCCACAGCATTTTGACCGCATACATTCAAAGCTGATACACAGCCAACCCCGGCAGCCGTTGTTTTGATAAAATTCCTTCGATTCAAATTCTCTAACATCTTGTACCCCCTTTCATGCAAACTTTCAAATTAACCATATCCTGTTATTGTTCAGAACAGATTAAAAGCAAATAATCAAACTTTTATGATTATGCAACGAGGGTTGAAAAAAGTCAATTACTGATTCGTTTTAAGGGGTGCAGCGTGAAAAACTGCACCCCATTTAGATTTTATAATTTATACAAGCGTAACTTATTTTATTAAGATAAGAGTACCAGCCGCATAGATCAATCGTACTGAGTTAGCTTCGTAGGATATTGACCAAGGCCCGCTTATTGAATCACTTTCAAACTGTCCTGTAACTCCTTCTGTCGCAGAGACCAGAGTATAGGAGCCTACAGATGGGCTGGTTTCAGGAAGATTGAGAACCAGATCCAGTCCCGACAGATCAATTGCGCCATTAACAGCAATGCTGTCGCAGGAACCATCTGCAAAAACATCCAGCGTGAGAGTGCCAGTCAGCTCCGGTGTTTCAGAAAACTTCAGTATGCCATCAGGCGCAACAGAACCGGTAACGATTACCGTACCGTTGGAAATAAAGCCACCACCTGAGATAGAGGCAACAGTGACACTACCGCCACCAAGATTCAGAGTTGCCCCGTCTGCGACAGAGACCTCCGCATTTTCAGGGATAATCGATCCGCTACCAGCAGGAGGAAACCACTTCGCCATGAGTGCGGTTTCTACGAGCTCGCGCTCAGCGTCGGGTAGCACACGGTTGTAAACAAGGATCTCCGCAACCTCGCCATAAAATGCCCGCACTGAATAATCTTTGGAGAACCAATAATCACCTATTGCTGGATTAAAGGTCTTCAATGAACCACTGACCGAGGTAACCAGGCTGGGTTGGCCAACAGCAGAAATACTGTTGGAAACAACCCCGTTGATATACACAATACCGCCGCCCGCAGCATTGTGGAAGTCATTAGCATTGCCGGGGTAGTACCAATTGTCACCGCCGATGCGGAGTCCGGTATCACTCAGATTCACACCCCAGAAACCACCATTGTCATTGCTCTTATCATGAATTTTGTACACCGCAAAAACCGTCTGTGCATTTGTCACAGATGAGCCAATCATCCGACTACGTACCGAACCCTCTCCGAAACGCAATCCGCCTCGTCCTCCAAAGAGTGAAGCATCATAGACCGGGCAGTTAGTATCTGAGGAAGATGAAAAGGTAAATCCTGAACCTTCCGCATCAGCCCAGCTTGTTACATTTGAACCGTCGGCCAGGGTGGTTAAGGTATTGGGCAAAGAGGCATCAAGATGGTAGACCACTCCCGTATACGAAGAGCCCTCTGTAATCAGCCGAAGCGTTCCGGCTTCAACCGTTGTGGATCCTGTATAGGTGTTCACCCCGGCAAGAGCAAGACTACCAATGCCAATTTTAGTTAAAGCCACATTTCCTGTGACGGAACCCAGATAAAGAGAGCTGGCATCCAGCCCTCCTACCAACAGCGAGGAGAGTCCTAAATCTTTGTTGCCGATAGACCCGATACCACTGAGAGAGGCAAGCTTTGCATCCGTACCGCCAAGTTCCAAAGAGGCACCACTCAGGATACTCATATCTGTATTCTCCGGCAGCACGGTAGAGCTGAATTGCGGTGCACTAACCGATCCAATCCATTTCGCCATCAGGTGAGCCTCTATCTCCTGTCGCTCATGATCATCAAGGCGCCGGTCATATACCATAATCTCGGCAATATCACCTAAGAAAACGCGCCGATGCGTCGTATGCCCCCAGTAATCGCCGATGGCAGTTGTCCAGTTCTGCGCGCTGCTGGCAATCGCTGTCATCAGTACAGTCTGCCCAACAGTGAAGGCACCGCCGAGATCACCATCCATATAGTTCCAGCCTGTGGATGCAAAATCATTTCCGTCACCGGCATACTGAATCGCGGAAGAGGACGCACGGATACCTTTGTCATTCCCCGACGAACCCCATAAACCACCAAGACCATTATTTAGGGCAGGAGAGATCACCGCAAAGACAGTCTGCGCACGAGTTTCTCTATCTGCCTCCATACGGCAGATAGGCTTCGTGGACGCATAACGGCTGAAACGTAAACCGCCCCGTCCTTCAAAAAGCGAAGCATCATAGACCGGGCATATCTCGGTATTGTTGGTTGTAAAAAGGATTCCAGATCCGTTCGCATCCGCCCATGAGACAACGTTTGAAGTATCAGCAAACTGGAGTGTCGATAGCGCATTCGAGGACGAGTCAAGCTGGTAGACCAGTCCATCCTGCAGACGCGGTGATAGAACCAGGGCACCGGCTTCAACCGAGGTTACCCCCGCATATGTGTTTGTGCTACTGAGAACAAGCGTGCCCTCACCGATTTTCTGTAGTCCTCCACCTTCGTCAGGGCCGGAACCATCATGCAGGAGAGAGGATGAAACCGCCATTTTCGAACCGGAGATTGCCTCGAAGGTCACACCGCCCGTGGAGATCTTCACCTGCGGCACATTATGCAGGTAGCCCATTGTAGAGCCCCCTTTATTGCGCAGCGTTCCACCAGCTACACTCATCGAAACATTAGTCAGGCTATTTGCTTGAACGCCATCCAACTCCAGAAATGCACCGCTCTTAATCTGAATATCGCCGCTGCCGCCTTCATAAACCCTTACGCGGGAGGCATAAAAATTCGCAGGGCTCTCCATGCCACCCACTGAAAACACCGATTCGGCACCAGCTACCCCCAAGCTGATTAATGCAGGTCCTTTGCTTGATGAAACGGAGATAGATCCTTTTTCAAGATTCAGCGTTGCCGTATTCCCGGAGTCCCACCCCACAACAAATGGAGTCTGGGTATCAAACCGCGAACTACTCTCCGTCAGCTCAACAGTTCCTGAAACAATATCCAACTCTGTCAGGAAACCCGATGAAACATCATTGGTGATTCCTACGTTGCCGGAGAGAACACTAACCGCCTTACCGGAAACGCCAATGACCCCATTTGACCAGTTGGCCGATTCAGCCCAGTTGGCCGAGCCACCTGTCCATACCGCAGTATTGGCCGCATTATAACTCTGAGCGTCAGCCAAATAATTATGCATCACTTCCTCATCAGAGAGCGTTCCCGTATGAATACGTACACGCGAAAGAGCACCGGTAAAGAAATTCGTATAATTCGAGGTGGTATATTGCAGCACCCCCCCGATGGCCAGCGGTTTGCCGGATTCAAGCGACTTTTGATTAGGAACGACCCTATGAAAATTGCCGTCCATATAAATACGTTCTATGCCAACGGCTGACCGGGCTGCAACAATATGGTGCCATGCACCAGGAGCAGGCGTTCCATAGGCGAAGCTGTATGTAGCACCATAATGATCCAGCGCGATGTTGCCTGTATCATAACGGAACATGATTCGTGAAGCATCCCAGTCTGACGTACCGATATCCTGCGTCCACGAGAGGTAGACTGACTTAGCAGATGGAAGGGATGAAACCCATACCCAGCTTTCAACCGACCAATTACCAGAGCCCGTAATTGATGAGGGCGCGTTATCACCGGTCAGAACACTCTGTGCCGTACCACCAAACAAAACGGCCTTCTTACCGAGAATACTATTGGTAAAGATTGCACCGGAATTTCCTGACAGCACATTGAAGTCATTGAGAGAGCCATCATTGGCCCACTGTGTGATGGCAGCTCCGTTAGTGGCTGTAATCGCTTCCGCGGAGACATCCATAAGCAAATCACCTGCGGTCTTTAAACTCTGCGCCATACCTGAAAGCGCACACATTAACATTACAAAGACAAACACTCTTATTTTCATATCCTGCTCCTTTTCATAACAAACTGTTGATAAATCGCATATTTTAGACACAAAATCAATACTTCTTTACCGTTATAATTTTAAGTATATCTGTTATAGACAAACAAAGTCAATTCTCGAATCTCCCGATTATGATCCCGAATTGCGACACGTCACCTGATGGATGCGGCATTGCCATCCTGACAACTTTTAACAAAACTATTCATGGAGGGTCCCAGGCTCTGGGACCGCGGACGCTGAGGCCAGCGTCCCTCCAGATCAACCGAAATCAAACCGCCGCACACTGGAGGGTCCCAGGCTCTGGGACCGCGGACGCTGAGGCCAGCGTCCCTCCAGATCAACCGAAAACAATCCGCCGCACTCTGGAGGGACCGTGGCCCAACCGATGCGCAAAAAAAGGCCGTGTGCATACACGGCCCTGAAATTGCTGAAATAAGGGTGCGTCACCTTATAAACACTTACTTTTCGAAAAACTCAACCCGTACCGGCCCCTTCAAACCTGATGGCTGCAGCATATCGGTGGAGGCGAACCCCTGAAAGTTCTTCAGAGTCCGCTTGCCTTTTTGGTACTGCATGTTGCTTTTCGTGATCCGCTGCTCCGGAGGCAGAGCGGCATCTCCCACCATGCGGTTGGCCCAGGGATTTGTCACTTCAATCTCAAGTTTATTTGTTCCTGATTTCAGAACACCGGTCAATTCGATTTTCCAAGGCGCGGTCCAGACAATACCGAGATCTTTACCGTTCAGCTTGACCTGAGCCAGAGCTGCAACAGTTCCCAGTTCAAGCCAAGCGGGTTTTTTCACATCCGTTGCGGATACCTCAAAACTCTTATGATATGTTGCGGTTCCAGAGAAATGGCGGATACCGAACTCTTTATGATCGTTCCACTGCATCAGAGGATCAAACACAGCCTCTGCCGGAGCTCCGCGGTCTGGAGGGAAAGTGACTTTCCATGCTCCGTTAATGGCAAGTTCACCGCTGATTTCCGGAGGAGCTTGCACGGGTTTCGGAGTACCCTCTTTACGGAAAATAACAAATGCTGATCCGTGCTCAGGAAGCTCCAATGTAAGTTTCGTGCGTCCATCAGCACTCTTCTTCCATCCGATAGCATCCTCTATCTCTGCGGTAACCGGATTCCATAGCTCAGGCTGCTTTCCATTTACACGGAAGGTGCAATCGGATTTACCACTGCCCACAACAAAGTAGATATCCGTATCGCCGTCTCTTCGGTGAATGTATTCATATGTCCCTTCAAAATCAGAGGTTAGTTTCAGTGACTTCAAGCTCTGCGTAAGAGTCGGTGAATCTTTCCAGAGTTTTTCTGCCAGACGCTGAACGGCCAGATCATCCGCTGTGGTAGTTTCACCCATTCCATAGGCTTTTACCGGCTTGCGATCGCCAAAAACAATATTTGCTCCGTCTGCCTTGAGCTCCTCAATTTTCTTGAGGGCTTTAAGAGAAACAAGAGAGTCATCAAGGTCGACGACCAGCAGAGAGTAACTCATTCCATCCGGCAGTACAATATTGCCGTCTTTAACCTTGGCACGTTCTAGCAGGACTTCTGTGCTGAAGATGTCATAACCATGACCGGAGGGAAGTTCCATAGTTGCCTTAGGACTCCACTTTGTTGTATGGCGTCCCCAATGCTGATAAGGGACATCTCCTGTGAACACACATACATCTGCCACGAATAATCCCTGCTGCAGAAGATGCTGGCAACGGCCGAGGTATGTGATGTATGGTTTTGACTGCTCAAACCATGTGATGTTCGGATTGATATGTGTACCCGCAAAATACTCACTGCCAGGCAGACCAAGCTTCTTTGGAGAACAGGTGAATGTGTGCCATATCAGACGATTTACTCCGTCAACAAAGGATTCATCACCACAATGTTTCAGTATAGCAGGATAGGGTGTCCAGTGACGCGTCATATGGGTGAATGCCTCAGCTGCTGCAATCTTCATACCGTATGTATGTGCAGTCATTGCCGGCGGACGGCTCATCTGGCGTCCTTTACGGCTTGTATTGCCTGTATACCAGTATTCACCTTGAGGAAAATCATTGCGCGCAAGAAAAGCCATCTGATCGGCCTCTCCGAATATTTCAGGAGCGCGATTCCATGGGCCACCCGATTCAGAGTGCCACTCCAGGCCATTTTCATGACAAAGCTTCTTCATTGTACCGTAGAAATTGTCACGAAACACATCGTTCCGAGTAAGCCGATAATCTTTCATGAAACGTGCCGTTTCTTCTCGATCCTTTACATAGAAACCTGCCAGAACAGGGAGCCAAGGCCGAATGGAGTAGTTACGGTATTTTTGAAAATACTCTTCAAATTTACCGGTCCATGTTGGCACGGAGCCTTCCCAGCTGACACTGTAGAAATGTGTGAGTGTTTTGCCTGCCAATGGCCCGGCATTATCAATAATGCGTTTGCCCATGCGGTTGAAGTGGTCCTCCACTGCACTGGGGTCCATCATGTCGACATCATACTCATGTCCATCTATTGTGGTATAAGCAAAGCGTAGCAAGGACCACTGACCTTCAGGAACCTGCCATTCCAGTTTTCCCTGTGCATTCACCTTACTGCTCAGATCAACCATTTTAAGCACATTACGGGCGCTCTTGTCCGTGGATTTTCCGAGTTTCTTTCCTGACCAGCCATCATGCGGTCCATCTCCTGCGTTAATCCAGTCAGTCATGGGTTTCAAAGATTTACCATCGTGCTTAATGGCTAACGTGGCTACATCCCAGAAGTGTTTTCTATCCTCCGGTTTTTTGAGAACATTGCTGAATTTCGCACCGCCCTTCAAAGGGGTGGCAGTCCATATCATCCGTTTTGGGGATGTTTCACCTACAGGCCAGGGACCTTTGAGCGAACCGGCGCAAACACTTAGGTTCACACTTACCTCTAAGCCGACACGTGCAGCTTCCTTAATAGAGAAGTTCAGCATCTCCTGCCACTCTTCGCTCATGAATCCCATTTTAGGTTCAGGGATAACCACATGATTGATGTCATCCCAGTAACCGCGGGCATCAAACATCAGTAGTCCACCGAAGCCGACGCGCTTCATTGCCTCCAGGTTTTGGGTAATTGTTTCTTTATCGACATTGCCGTTCAACCACCACCAGTAAGCCCAGGGCTTAGACTGATCAGGTACATTCTTGAAATTGTCATCCAACTTCGCGGCTGTAGCACCCCATGCTATACATGCCACACCTACTGCCAGCACTAACTGTTTAAATATTTTCATCTTTTGTTTCTCCTTTAATGTGGGCGACAAGAATGTCGCCCTTACGCCTTCGATTTTTCGCTGCTTTTTTTGGGCGACAAGAATGTCGCCCCTACACTACAACCACTGCTTCAATACCCAAAACATCGGCTATCTGAACAAGACTTTGCGCATGCTTACCAACGCCCAACGCAAAATGATGTGTCGGTCCCTCTTTAACCCATTTAAGAAGGAAAGTACGCACATCCGGTTTGAATTTGCCATGTGTATTAGTATTGCCGGTTGGTGGAATCGGTCCATTGATAGACTCGCCTTCCGCGATGATAAATTTCATTTTACCATCAGCTTTAACACTGATCGAGAGCATCGTGATTGGGCCCTCTTTGATATTAAACTCCACACCGGCACCTTTACCAGGTTTACCATGATAGGTTTTCAGCGAACGTAAGACAGGCTTTTGCGAGGCAATGTTTAAATGATGCGGTCCGTCATGTCCGACCAGGACCGTATCACGATCAAAATCAATCGGATGGAACTCGGCAAAGCTGCCACCAATATCCAATCTGTCCATGATCATCATCGCAATGCAGTTTTTTATATCATATTCACCGCACATCGGGAACCCGGCGCTGGTCAACAGTGAATTACCGACAATCAGGTTAGTCACCAATTCGCGCATCGGTGTTTCAGGCAGGGCCTCGTAATAATAGGCCAGCCCATCCAGCTTTCTGGACTCTGTAAATTTATCCAGAGCCACCGCCGCCTTGGCAGCAACCTCCAGATCATGATCTGTCAGTTTTGTTGTAATCGGATCAGAGACAGGATCAGGGGTGTCAAAAAAGTCGAGAATGATCTTCTTTTTGGCCTCCACTGCATCCGTGTCATCCTGCTGGTAAAACTTCAGAATTTCGTCCGGCTCACAGAGCGCAACGTGGCATCCGAAAGCCTCCGTAACTGCCGTGGGATCAACATGCATGTCCAACATGGATTCCAGCACATGCCCCATCAGACCGATGCGCGCATTGCGCAGGTCGTGCAGCACTTTGGCGATCTGACACCAGCGAGCCAACTCTGCATCGGCAACAGCATCACCTTGACGAACCCCGAGAATCACATCTGCCACCGGATGGCCCATACGGATCGCAACACCGGTAAACTCAGGTACGGAACAAAAATCATCATTGCATAACTGCGTGTAGGTCTTGGCCTCTGCATACGGCATTGCGCGGAGCGGCTGTAATGCCACCAGAACAATCGGCACATTCAGATTGCGCGCCAGCACACCGAATGTCGATGAGGTCGCATAGGTCACCATATCGATAAAGAGAATGTCAATATCAGCTGCCTTCATTTTCGGCAGGGCCTCATATGCCGTTTCGGCATTATCCAGCAATCCGAAGGTGACAGTTTCAACGCCATTAGCTTTGACCTTTTCGTCAAACTGGCTTAGTTTGCGGTGCATCTCGTCCAGGAGACCATCGAACTGTCCCCAATATGTGTGATGCCCCACACCCACAATACCAACCTTTGCGGTCAGCGGTTTTCTTCTTTCAATACGCACTTGTATTTCCTTTCTTAAAATTTATTAATATCTCTCTCGCAGAGGCGCAGAGTTTATTGCTGCGTAATTTCGTGTACGTTTTTCACCCAGTTATTTCCAAAAGCTATTGATGGTTAATTGAATATCCAATACCCAACACGGAACTCCCAATATCCAAATTAAGAGCTGCTATCGCGCCATCATCGCACTGCATAGCCTCGAACCAAAACAGAAGCGCACTCCTTTTTTACTTGTTCGGTTGGATATTCCGTGTTGAATATTGGATATTGTATGCGGCTCTACCGCACTATGTTCTCAATGGTTTTAAATTTTCGGTGTAATAAACAGTCCACGCTTCTGCTCCGAGGTTGGCGGCGGGAAGAACCCGCTGGCAATTCGGCCGATCAACAACGTGGGGACAAAAGCAAAGGCGCCACACCACCAATTGGGAATAGAGGGATTCACCCAGGCAAAGATAATTCCCGCCGCGCCAAAGGTCAGACCTATGACCGCACCACCTGAATTAGCACGCGCGAAAAACATGCCCAGCACATAAACACCCAATAACAAACCAAGAAATGTACTGGCCACAGCCGTGATCATGTCGATCACGTTCGTGCCGATAGCAGGCACCAGAACGGCAGCGCCGATCACACCCAAACCAATCAAGGCCGTCAGGACTCGATTAAACATAGCGGAAGTCTTACGCCCCCCCATCCAGTCATATACAACGACCGCTGTTATACTGTTGATACCGCCATCCAGCGTACTCATCGCTGCCGCAAAGAGTCCGGCGAGCATCAACCCGACCATACCCGGAACACGTAGGTCATGTGCAATAAAATGCGGAAGAATCTGGTCTTCACGAGCCAGTTCAGGCATATGCCCCACCTTCTGCATATAGTAGACAAAGACTGTCGTTCCAACCAGCATGAACAGCGTGTAAACTACAGTAGACATTACCGCATTCAGTGTCAACGCGCGACGTGCCTGTTTCAGGCCCGGCATACATAGATAGCGTTGCACAGTCACCTGCGAGGTTGTATAGCCGGGTAGATAAACAAAGAGCCCCAACACAAACACCCAATAGATGCTCGGCTGTACAGCAGGTCCGGCAGAGAGACTGAGCATGTCAAATTTGGCATGTTCACGACCCACCTCCACGACCGTTGCAAAGCCTCCATCAATGCGTGCGAGGACAAGCAACAGGATAATGATAACACTGCCGCCCAGAGTAATTGCCTGAAGAACGTCAAGCCAGACAATTCCTTTAAACCCGCCAAAGCTTGTATAGACCAGAGCCGTCAAACCAACACCTACCAGGACCGCAAAGAACTGCAGTTCACTCAAACCCAGAACGGCATCCACAATGAGTCCCATGGCGTACAACATACTGCCGAGCCATCCGAACGCATAACCCAGAAACAACAATGCACCGAGTCGACGCAAACGCGGAGTAAAACGGATTTCCAAATATTCATAGACACTACTCAATCCCAGACGCGTATACAAAGGAACGAAGATATACGACAGCAACGGTGTAATGACAAAAGGAATAAAGAGCAGCGCAGCCATAAAGCTCCAATTACGAAAGGCACCTTCACGCGGCAGCAACACAAATGATAAAGCGCTGAACGCAGCCGAAAAAATCGATAGCCCCACGGCAAACCAGTTCATCTGACGCCCCCCGACAAAATACTCATCGGTATCCTGGTTCTTCTCTTTGCGGGCAAAGAAAACCCCAAGTCCAATCACAACCGTCACATAAACAGCAACGATAGCCCAATCCAAAAAACCTATAACAACCATTTTATTTCAGTCCCTTTTCATCCGCCTGCTCACTTTTCAAGCAAAGCATTTTCATTATTAGATTATTTTTGCACAGGGGTCAATCGCAGCAAACGCACGCTGTGACCTTCCATGTCGAAGTCCGTCTTATAACTGCCGGCACCTACCGACACCCGCTCTTTCAATTCAGTCAAAACAGAGAGCTTACGGTATTTCTCCCGGTTTTTGAAAAACACCTTGACCCCGGGCTCGCCATAAAGCAATCTGGTATTTCCCTCATACCGTCCTGCACTCGGCAGCAACTCCACACCGGCAGCACGGCAATCTGCGTCAAAAGCATAGGCCCACGTCGTGTGCTTTGCATCAATGCGGCTTTTAACACACACCCACTCCGTGCCGGACTGCATGCGCAGGTCACGAATAACCAGATGCACCTTTTCGGGAACCTTGCGACGGCGCTCGGCACGGTGGTTGTAAACGAGAACAAACAGATCTTCACCCTTTCTGCAGGCAATAGCTCCGCAATCCGCGGCCGAGCTTGCATCAACATCCACTGTCAGCCGCTGTCCGCCGCTCATCCGGTCGAGCATGGCAATCACCTGCGTACGCGGATGCAGCAGGCCGCTAGTGGTTTGAGACCACTCGTACACCTGCCGGATGCCGTATTTATAAACACGGTCGGCCATTCCGGCGTAAAAACTGGCCGCCCACTCGGTTGTGTCCCCCCCCCACAGACGTTGTCCACAGTCATCGTGCAGAACGGTGAACTCGCCAATGGCCAGCTGTGTCTCACGAAACTGCGGATAACGCGCCAGCCGGGTGCGCATCAGATTCACGGCATCGTCAAAGTCAGACAGGGGACGCCCCACCCGTGCATACCAGGAGCAAGAGAACCAGTCCATGCGAGTGCCGACACCTCCCGTAACGGCATTGGTGCCGCACCCCGCATGGTCAATAATATCGAGCCCCCACATGCCCCGCGTTTTTGTGCCGAACTGGCCGTCGATCGGATTGAGAATATTGCCGGGGCCGATCATGGCCTCAGGCAGCACACGGGAAAGAGCCGCCACTGTATGATCATAGTGGGCAAAATATTGTTCCTTTGTGCCGGTCCAGTGTCCGGGATTTAAATCCGGCTCACAACCGACGCGAAACCACCACTGAGAAACCTTCTCTTTGCCGAAGGCATCTATCATTGCCTGAATCGCTGAGCTGACATAACGAGCCCAGACCTTTTCGTCATCCGGCGGGGCTGTGTTTCCATAGGTGTTTTCCTGCGGCTCTTTGTTCATGGCAAACGGGGTGTTATCAAGGTCAATCCAGGGCGTGTAACCACCGTCCAGCATTGCCTGCAACTGGGCAATCATCCCCGAGAAATCGACCTGTAGCTCTCCATCCGGTGATACTCCCTTGAACCAGACATTCTGGTCGCGGTAGCGTCCACCCAGCAGATACACGGCATTGATCTGCCGAATAAAGGGCTGACTTTTCGCTAAACGGGAGGCATACCCAGGTTGCAGAAAACGGTGCGGGCCATTGCAGTTGGCCACCGTCCAGAAGCGGTAACACTCGCCCGCTGTCTGATCCGCCTGAACCGTCACCGTCCGCTCACCCGGCGTCAAGACAGGCAGAGAGAGCGTCTCTGTGGTAAAAACCACCGTTTGCAGCACCCCCGGCCAGGGCGACTTACGGTTCCGCGCGCCCACCTCACAGGTTGCAGGCCACGGGTTCATCTGCCGACCATAGACGGTTCCAATCAGCCGGCCGTCAACCCTGAGCATCGCCTGAATCTCGTCAGGCGATACCGGCACACCCTCAGGCTTACGCCAGCTGAATTGCACCCGATGCTCCGTACCGGCAGGCCAGCTCAGCGACTCAGCGCAGGAAACTTCGGAAAAATGGGCTTTTCCTCCTTTATAAACAGCCCGCAACTTCCCTTCCCGAAAGAAAAGAGTGGCATGAACATGCGACTTGGACTGCGCATGAAATAGTAACTGGTCACCAGCCGGCGGCCACTCTGCCGGCAGCCGAAACGTGAAATCAACCTGCCCCTGAGTCGCAGAGAGCCAGGGGCCCGTTGGCATCGTAATACCGGCCTGAGTAAAAACCAGCCCTTCCTGCGTGGCTTTCACGTCAGCCCCCACTTTTGAACCAGCAGGCAGATTAGCAAGCGTCTTTGTATCAAGCCTCAACTCTCCTGCCGTCACACTGAGCAACGGCAGAAGCAGAGCCAGAAATGACCCGAACCAAATGTTTTTATTTTTCTTCATCTTGACTTCGTCTCTGTTACTTAACCATTATGATAGTCCCGCCAAATACCTTGACGTACAGCATCTGCGCCGCATCCAGCATGCCGCTACTCACTCGCCAGCAGTCGAGCCGGCCATCGAAACTGGTTGTGCCCGCAGCCTGCCCGCCAAGCAGGAACTGGTGGCTTTCGTGGTTATAGAAGGGCACCACTGCATTCTCGGCACTCCCCGCTGCCAGACCATCCAAGAAGAAGGTCCAACGACCCCGATCATTTACATCCGGCTCATAAGTCAGGGCGATATGATGCCATCCCCCCGCTACAGCCGATAAGGGAAGACTCGCCAGTTCCGCGTCAACGACGATGTCACTCGCCGTGAAAATGTTGGTGACGATGGTATTGCATGCGATGTGAAACGCCACAGTCGTGTCGCTCTTTTCAAGTGTCAGCAGCCAACCTGCCGGAGTGTTGTACAATATGCGATTGGCCGAGCCGACGGGCGGGAGGAAGAATCCTGCTTCGGTTTCGAATTTTGTTCCGGCGATAGCCTGTACATCACGGTCATCCGAATTGTTCCATTTCATCCAGCCTTCGACTGTAAACGTTCGGTCTAATTCCAGTCGGTTGCCAAGATTGCCGACTACCAGTGCGGTCCGGTTGGTCATCAGAACTGAACCCGTGTTCGCAGCAGGATCGCCTGAAAACTCAATGCTTGTATCCGGATTGAGAATGGTAGTACGACATTGGCTGATGCTTCCGGCTACAGTTGCATTCG
Source organism: Kiritimatiellia bacterium (assembly GCA_027858965.1). Classification (GTDB taxonomy): domain Bacteria; phylum Verrucomicrobiota; class Kiritimatiellia; order RFP12; family UBA1067; genus M55B167. Next base: position 8,935 of record JAQIBS010000151.1, on the reverse strand, counting down.
TTGCGTTATCCAGCGAATAGCGGCTGTCAACCTGGCTTGATGTGTCGATCCAATCACCGGCACTGTCGAGTTTCCAGTAGGCTATTGTGTCGATTGCGTTTGTCGTGGCAGCATACCCACCGGCATTCAGAAATTGATTGGTCGCCAGTATGCCATCACTCACCCGCACCAGATCCATGGAGCCATAGACCGCATCCCCACGTATGCCTGCCCGTCCCCCAACGTAAAAGTTCTCCGAACTGTTGGCCCGCACATAGCTATTGGAGTACTCAATCGTCCCCAGCGAGGTGCTGTCCAGAAAGCACTCCCATGAACCAAGGTAACCCGGTCCGGCAGCAGGATCGAAGGTCAGCGCCAGATGGTGCCATTCGTCGAGCGAGGTTTCCGTGCTGCCACCGATCGAATCGGGAAACCTGAAGTAGCCTGGGCCCCCTACAAAAAGATTGTAACCTGATGTGTAGAGGTTCATGAACATCCAGCCGACACTGTTTCCTCCATTCGACTTTACGTCAAAGATAACCTGCCGGGTCGTGATAGCAGTAAAGTTGATCCACGTCTCAATCGTCCATGCGGTGTTCGTGCCAAGCTGTGTGCCAAGACCGTCCGAAGAGAAAAGATACGAATCCTTGCCACTGGTCGACCCCGTCCTGAAAGTAATACTATTCGTGTTGAATGTGCGGCTGCCGAGGAACTGAGCGCTCGGGTCCGGATTGGGGACACTCGAGACGGCTTGGTCGATATTGGCCGTTACCTGAGTGATCACATTGCCAACACTAGCCTGCAGATGATGGGCATTCGCCACGCGATTGGAGAGGTCGTAGGAGCCGTCAGCATTCACATCCAGCCGGTAGAAGGCGAGCGTCTTTGGTCCCGTGTTCGTTGTTGGCGTGCCAGCATCAAGAAACGCACTAGGTGCCAGTGCCTGATCCGACACCCGCCAGTAGTCATACCCGCCCATGTTGGCATACTGGGAATTTAAGATGTCGCCGCCCAGAGCGAAGGTCGTCTGCGACCCGACGGTGGTCGGTGCCGTCCCATTAGTGATCACGCCGTAGGACGATGAATTAAGGAAAACCTCCCATGTGCCCAACCCGCCTCCACCATCGCTGTCGTAAACCAGCGCGTAGTGATACCACTTTTTATAGCGCGTAGTCTTTGACACTGGTGTCGCAAACACCCTTTTTGTGGAGCCGTTCGCATAATTGTAATCGAAGATCGCGAAATAGAGATTGTCGGTATCGTCCTGGTTATAAAATCCAAAACTCCAGCCACCGCCGACAAACGGTCTTCCCAAAGAAATAAACGGTATAAAAGAGCCGATGGCAGGCAGATAAGTGGTTCGACTATAATGCCACCCCTCAACCGTAAAGCTATTGGTGAGGCTGTTGACCGCGTGGACAATGCCGGTCGAACTCAACAGAATTCCATGCCCATACAAGATGGCATTGGTGCTGGCCGTCGTGTCCAACAGTCCCTCTGTTGTGTCAGGATTCGGCGGCAGAGGCGACCATTCCTGACTCATACCCGCCGGTAGCGCAGGCCGCGTGCTGGGCGGTTCCTTCTGCTGCCCTTGGATGATGATGTCAAAGTCATTCGCGGGATCAACCAGACACCGCGTGTTCATGCCGGTGTAAGGTGAATAATCCAGTTTCCAAAGTGCGACCGTCTCAGCATGCAGCTGAGAAAAGGCAACACCGCACAGGATTGCGAGAGTGCACGCCAACCTGTTGTATTTTTCTTTATCTATTCTCATTTTTTTACTCCTTTATTATCTTGCTACCTGCTCGCACGAAAAAATTCCTGTCGATATCTCTTATTGTAAAGCATACTGACAGCTCGTCAATCCTTGTTTTGCGTATCTTTTTTCGACCTTTTGCGCAGATCAAAACGGTATCACAGTTCCACGAGTCTGAGCTCCCAGGGTTTCAGGCTGACATCCGTGTCCGTGCCATGCCAACTCAGCCGCCCCTGCCGTCACAGCTGCTGCGCCAGCTGGGCGGCCATTTGCGCAAATCCTTTGTCATTTGGATGCACGGCAACACGGTTAAACAAGACGGGATCATGATCAATGAGTTGATTGCCATCTATCACGCGCACATTTTTTACTGTCCCTTCTTTAACCGCGTGTATAATGGCGCTCCGATAAAGCGCAAGATCATACTTCGCTTTCTTGGGTTTCCACGTTGGAGGCACCCAGAGCGGCGTGATAACGGTCACCGGCACATCCGGTTTCAAAGCTCGGAACCGGGACAGAAAAGCCTCCGTATTTTTACGGACATCCTCCGGGTTTCGCCCCCCCTGCCAATCGTTGACCCCCAATGCAATCACCAGCCGGTCCATGGGAATCGCCGCCAGCTGATCCGCATAAGCGGGACTCGTAGCAATTCCGCCAAGCCCCAGATTAACCACCTCCCAATTCTTAATCGTTCCCACCAGATAAGGATAACATCGGTCAACCCGGCTGGAGGTGAACCCATGCGTCACAGAGTCACCGAAAAAGGCACACCTGAGAGCCGGACGGGCTGCCGGTTTCATAAAGACCGTCTCTTTATTACAGATCACGGCTTTAACACCCACACGGTCTGCATAGGGCATCACCAGTTCATAGGTATGAAGCGTACCGTCTGCCGGAAGCACAACCTGCACCGTTTCCGGCTTGCGGTTCTTTCTGTCCACCCGGTGGAAGGCCCACTCCTCACGGCCGGAACCATCTACAAGAAAGACACCCGTACCATTCTGGGCACGCACCGGATCATCCCGCCGCTCATACGTCAGGTCAACCGACAACGTCTTTGAATTGCAACGAAACCGCAAACGCGCACCGGGGTTGTCCAGATGATACTTCCGTCCATGATTAAGCGGAGTGCGGTCAAAGACGACAGTCGTCTCCACCTCTTCTTTGTTAACGAAATCCGAGTATTCAAGCCGGGCATCAGTGGCAGGAATGATGATTGTCTCTACGCCTTCCAGAACGGCGGCAGAGAAAATAAGCAGCGTAACAATGGTTCTTTTCATTCGTTCTTTTATCAAAGATATGTTTTTTTATGAATCATTTTTCATCTTTCGTTGGACAGCCACGTCTTACCTGACTGTAATTTCTAGTTCCCCGGCTACATGGAATGACCGCAGCTGATAAGGCGCCAGAGTTAGTTTCAGGCATTCCTCGCTCCACTCAGCTGGCGGCACTCCCGTTATCAAGTCAATTATCTGTGACGATCCGGTGATGATCGAGATCTCCTGCGGGCAGTCAGCGGTGTTGACTGCATAAAACCATGTCTCTCCATCCTCAATGAGAGTGCGCACCTTGAGGGTACCAGAGCCTCCCGATAGATCAGCGAACGGTTTGGCCGGCAGGGCACGGAACGCCTTTGCGAAAGGGATCAGATACTCCTCGAGGCCGTAGGTTCCAATCAAGAAACCACCGCGGGTGATACCAAGCAGATCGTGATAGCGCAATGGAAGCACATACTGCTTCATGGCATAATAGCCGGCAGGGTTGATGGTGGATACCCGCCACGGATGTTCCTTGAACCAGGAAGCTTTCAATGGAGGCACACTTTTACCATGGCGCTGAATATCACCGAAAGATGTCTCAAAATAGTGGTCGTGGTTATGAATCCAGGGTGAGCCGGCGGTATCAAGACTCTCATAATATTCACGCCGGTAAAAGGCATCACGAAAAAATGCCTCATCGTAGTTCGGGCGATGTGCGTCATATCCCGCGCGGTAACGCATCGGGCGACACCCCTGACTGATGATGATATTAGGCGTGTCGGCAAAGAGCGCAGTGTCCACACCGGCCTGTTTGTTCTGCGTATTCACAAAGTGCGGATCGTTGTATGACGATTCACCCCGATGATTGAGCGGTGTCAACAGAGTGAGGACAAGGCGCAGATCAGGGCGGGCCTGAGCCAGACGGGCTGCAATCTGCTTGTAGAAGCGCGCGATTTCACGGCAACGCCAGTCGGTCCATTCATCGCGTGCATTCGCCATCAACCAGACCGCATAAGCCTTACCACGCAGAGGGTCATCGCGGTTCACAGGAACGCGAATACCGGTCGCCTTCGTAAAGGCATTAATCGCAAAATCGTTATACCCGGCATATATGTTACCCAGCCAGAGGCAGCAGTGCTCCGAAAGACGAAAGTCGATCCCCTTGAAGGAGGGGTGGGTCCGCCCTAGCGCAATCAGGGCATCCACATCGCGCAGAATCTCAGCCTGGGCATCCGGGTGCAGGATATTGACCACGGGGGCTCGTCCGTGGGATGTTTTATATGCGACCAGCCCGGAATCCAGAACCATCGCGCATGTGTTGTGAAGCGATCCGTTGGTCACACTGACATCCGTGCGGAGCCCCCGCAATGCGGGAACATCGAATATATTGAACGACGGCATGACCCCCAGCCCTTCCACATCAAATTTCGCCATCCAGGCCTCCAGGTAACGCGGGGCGTGGGGCGTTTTAGGTCGGGGAGCATAATCAGGACCAAGCAATCCATGGTACCAGACGCCGGGGTAGACAAACAGATCCTGCCCCGAATACTTCATGTATGCCATGGTGCGATTGATCAGATCTTCGAAGCCCGGCATCCGGCTGTCGGTGGCAAAATCATATGCGATGGCGGGGTCTTCATAGTATAAAGCTATCGAACGGTTCCAGCCATCAACAGGTTTCGGCAATAACACGCCTGCATCCGGCAGTCCGCCGACAACTTGATAAAGGCGGATAGCCGAGACGGCCGCTGGAGCACTATCTTTGATGGCGGAGAATACAACAGCGACATCACGTGTCTTAGCCCAGTAGAGGCATCGTGCGGTAAGCATCTTGTTCTGATTCGGATATTCATCACCGGTCATATAGCCGACCTGCAACTGATAATCGTGAATATCGCTTTCGCCATGCTGTTTGCGGCTCTGCGAACTTGCATCGACAGGCTGGACAATGATGTCGGCCATGCGGTAGGCATCATCGGGATAATCCCACTCGAAACAATAAAGCGGCGCTTTGCCTGGAAGATGAAAGCGGACGGCAAAACGGCTGCCGCGCTTTTTGCCGGTCTCCATATAAGGCTGCCCTTTCAATTCACGAAGAACCTGCTCCCCCGTTGTTACAAATCGGTCCGACGGGGGAAGTTTATCCAGCACCAAGGTGTCCACTAAATGCATCTCCAGCTTTGTCCCAGCCTGGATGCTGACGGGGTTTTCGGGCTTAAGTCCCCACACCGTAGTTTTCACGGAGAACACACCGGGGCTTGATAAACGCAGAGTTGATTGTCCTGCTGGCAGCGACTTACATTCAATCGGGAAGGCCACCTTTGTGCGTGCCGGAATCGAGATTATTCCCTTCTGTTTTCCGATCATCCAGGTCACATCGCGAAGCTGCCCCGACCCGTTGGAAATCTTCGCAGTTATCCGGCCCGTACGGCCTGTCGAAAAATACAGGGGGACACATTCGACATTCAGTGCTGCAAACTCAGCGCGTAAAGCGGCGATTTCCTGTTCGGTGAGTGGCTCGGAAAAGATACGGAATTCATCGACCAAGCCATCCGCCGCATTCCCCTCACGACACCCGCCAATGAAAAATGAATCAAAGGTCTGCGACCAGTCAATGGAAGTATCGTTCTGTTTGCTAAGAGCACCGCCACTACGCATGGCCCCGTCGACAAACAAGACCGTGCGATTCTCATCCCACACATAGGCGATATGATGCCAGTCGTTTGTCCGGAAAGGATATCTGGCCACCAGATAATGATCATCGCGATCTGAGCGGTCTGCCCGGCAGCGTCCACCGTAACTCCAGAGATATAGGGCACCTGTTCCCGCGCGGGACGCCGTCCACGGATAGTTGAAGGCGAATAAATAATGGCGGTTCCGCGCAGTTTTGTCATTCCACTCCGGTTTAAACCAGAAAGCGACGCTTCCTTTGCGTGCCTCTACATTCATGTCAAACGCATAAGCAAGTCGCGACTTGGTCTTCGAATCCAGCCTGACGGCCTGACCTTTCAGCCCCGGTACAAAGGCAAGCTGTTCCGCTTGCAGCGGTTCAGCCTCTCCGGCAGCGATGCTGGCTGTTGCCGACCCGTCGAAGGGCGCATAAAATATCGATTGCGGGGCAGCCGCAGCGCAGCACCCAACCATCATCAAGTATGCGCCCAGCAAGTCCCCAATCACGCAGAAGCGCGACATCAACGTTTTCATATTTATGTCCCCCTAGGCCCCAAACAGTTTTTTTTCAATCGCTCTATTTAACCATAATCAAAGTGCCAGACGCAGCGGAGTAGATGCTTCCCGAGCCAGAAACGAATTCAGGATAGGTTGCGGCACTGATTGTTCCATCAACAAGATGTCCATCATAGCGTACTTCATCCAGCTGAATCACCCCATCAAAATCCAGAACCAGCTCTGCACCGGAAGCTACTTCCAGAGCCATTGTCTTTGGAAAGAGTCCATCGACACTCATCTTCGAAGGACTCTGCAATGGAACAATGGCAATCTCATCATAGATAGAGAGCGTGTCACTTGCGCAGGACTGCAGCCCCTTAAACTTAAGTTCATAAGGCACTCCGGCGTCAACAGAAGGCAGCGGCAGCTCATAGGAGCGCAGGGCATCATCCATATTACAGATGTATCCCACTACCTCCCCATTCAAGGTCACTTCAAAATCATGATACGATGTCAGCGTATAGGCATCGCGAGTTTTTGTCAGAAAACGCAGCGCATAATTCCCGCTCTGGGTAAAAGTCACGCTCTGCGCAAAAGAGTGTGTAATTGCGGTGTACCCGAAATAGCTTCCATAAGGCACTGTCTCAGCCCAGGCATTGCCATTAGGATAGGCCCCTGCATACAGCGTACAATCCCAGTTGTTTGTTTCCAGTTCAAAGCCGCCGTTCAGCAAGTCAGGCAAGGATGTATCCTCTTTGATACGTTCAATTCGAATGTCATCAATCAGCGAAGCCTGATCCGCCACGCCAGTGCCCACAAATTTCAGTTCCAGAACAGCCCCCGTGTCCACAGGCGGAAGGTCCAGCTCAACCCGGTGAAAAGCTGTGTCTATGGTTTTGAAAGGGCGAACAAGTTTGTCATCAAACATCACATTGAAACTATGATTGATTAACCCCGCCCGTGCGGCATAAGCAAAGCTGAGACGGTATACACCAGAGGTTGGAAAGGTGATATCCTGGCTAATGCTGCCGGTGATCGGAATCATGGCAGTTCCGATACCCTCCGGCACGGTCTGCGGCATTTTACGTTCGACAGGATTAAGCGACTGGATATGTCCGATTGCGGCAAGACCGGCGAAAATCCACCCTGCTCCTGTCGGTTCACTAGTTACCACTGCTGACTCAAACATTTCCACCGGCTCCTCAAAACTCGGGTTGTTTATCGATGCGAGAACAGAAGATTCAGGGCTCACTCTGATATCGTCTATGAAGCCGGCACGTATGTCAACTGTCGACACGCCTTCGAATCCGATGGTATGCGAGCCGGACGCAAGAAATGGAAGTAGGATGTCATGACGCACGAATGCGCCTGTCAGCGTAATGATCGTCCGGATCGCAACACCGTCGAGTTGGACCTCAACAGGAAGATTCGGATAGCTTGCCCAGGCGGCAGCCTGGAAAGAGAGACGGTATAGACCGGGTGCAGGCACCGTAAAATCGGTCTCAACAAGGCCGAGATTAATATACAGAACTGTGTGTCCGTCGGGTGCGGAATCTATTTCCATAATCCGGCCTGAGCGATTATAATCGAAGGCCACCCCGACCAGGAAGTTGCCGCTTTCCGTGTAGGCAGTGCGATCGAAACGCCAGCCGTTGACAGTCGCTGTCCACGGCCCAGTGAGAGGCGTGTAGTTAATCCAGGAAGCAGTGCCGCCGGGGTCAAACGCTTCCAGGCTATGCTCGTTGACAACCCCATTGGTTAGCGTAACAGAAGACGCTACGCGCGGCGGTGCCAGACGCAGAGAACCGTCGGTGACAGAAATTTTCGTCACCGAGGAATCAACAGAGGCAACCGCCAACTCGCCGCTACCGGTTTTAACAACAGTGCCGGCGGATGCTGAAGAACGATTGACGCGGATGTCCTGGGCAAAGAGAGTCTGCCCTCCCTCATCCAGATCAAAGAGAAGAGGTTCACCGGCGGTCAGCAGATTGCCCGCCAGCAGGCGCACAGTGCCATCAAAGGAACCGCTGCCGCTGTTCATAAGCGCCACGGTACCGCTACCGCTTTTACTAACCGTTCCTCCGCCGGAGACCGTCAACTGCAGGTCATCATCACCTGTCACAATATCCAGTGCTGCATCATTACTTAAATCAAACGTGCCCAGAGAAGATTCTCCACTGCGTTCAAACCACTTATGCCAAAGATAGTCCTGCACCTGCAATCGTTCGGAAGAGGTCAGTTCCGTTGTAAACAAAATGGCCTCACAGATGCGCGAACCACCATAGTATTGCGGGAGAGAGCGCTCTCTTGCAAATGTATTGGCACTGCCGGACAGAAGTGTTGCACATTCAATCAGATGATAGGCTTTATCGAAAATCTGGAGATTACGTCCATCACTCATTATACGATCGAGGTAGTTGATACCAAGGGTTGCAATAACGTTGTCAGAGGGATACCACAGATTTGTATCCTTCGGTGTAAAATGAATTGTGCTGCCTGAACTCTGGATCAGAGTTATTCCACCACCAGCGTTATTTCCATTATGCGAACCGAACACAATAAATACCGAACGCAGTGAAAGCGTTGTTGAAACGCCAGCGGAATTCATCCAGGCTAGCCATTTGCCATTCCCTCCCCATACACCGAAATCGATATACTTTTTGTCATTGAGACCGGCATCGCTGACAACGGTCGGCTGGCGAGATATGTCAGTATTGGTGGCCATCATATAGCTGTAAGGACCATCAACTGAGGCTTCGCGCACATCATGCCA
>JAQIBS010000133.1 GCA_027858965.1 Kiritimatiellia bacterium | reverse complement strand
GTCGTCAGTCGTCAGTCGTCAGTCGTCAGTCGTCAGTCGTCAGTCGTCAGTCGTCAGTCGTCAGTCGTCAGTCGTCAGTCGTCAGTGAGCGTATTTGCAACCCATTACCCTGTCAACGTCAAACTGTCAACTGTTCACTGTTCACTGTTCACTGTTCTCTGTCAACTGTTCACTGTCAACTGTCAACTGGAAACTGTTCTTACTTCTTTCTATAGATATCCAGCTTGTTTCGTTTTATCCGCTCTGCCTTATCACGTTTAGAAATCTCTCTGAGCAGATAAGCAGCCCAAGCGTCAGCACCAAGTTCCTTGACCATTTTTTTCTCATCCGCAATCAGGTCTTCGTCGCGCTTGGTGAGGTTTACCGGCTTTTTACCGGCTGTAAAGGAATAGATAATTGAGGAATCGTCGACCTCTTCCATCATTTCCCTGCCGACCTTCGGTGTTGTCCGATCCTTGTAACGAACAATCACCGGATTCAGTACCATCGTTTTCTTCTTCGGGTCAACACTCTCAACCACCCCGGTAACGGCCACGCCATCACCAACTTGAGTCGATGGGGTTTTCTGAATAATAGAGAGCGAGATACTCTTCTGCACCAGAAATTTTACAATCATATCGGAACTGGGCTCGCGGGCTTTAATCCCTATCACCGGGGCACCTTTGTTATTTCCTTTTTTGATATCCAGAACCTCCAGATAGCGGAATAAATGTTTTCTGCCAACCCCCTCAGCTAAAACTTCTTTAATATCTGCAGGAGTCGAGGCCTCAACCACCTCCAATGCATAATCATTTCCATTGGGCACAGCGGCGGCCTGGGCAGAGCACGCGCAAAACAGTGCGGCCAGGGAGACAACAGCTCGCAAGCTTTTTAAAAATATTCTCATGTTTTGTTTCCTTTTCAATGCGGGGTTAGCTGTAGGTGCGGTCCTTGCAGCCTAAAGCCTAACAGCCTAAAGCCTAAAGCCTAACAGCCTAAAGCCTAACAGCCTAAAGCCTAACAGCCTAACAGCCTAACAGCCTAACAGCCTAACAGCCTAACAGCCTAAGCCCCTACTGCGTCACCGAGTACATCAGGATGTTCTGCCCAAGCCGTTGAGAGCTGACATCATCATAACCCTTGGCGTAAGGACTTTGCGACATTTCCCAGCCACCTGCCATGCCATAGGGGCTGTAGATCACGGCAACATGACCATTTACCACAACACTCTCCAGCTTAGGACTGGTGACAGCCTTGCCAAGAGCCTGCTGTAATACAGGAGTCACACCAACTCTCGACACATCATTAGGCATATGAAAAATCGCATTGTCCATTGGAAGTATTTTCATCGGAGATCCAGGAAACAGAGATGCCATTATTTTACGGAAAGCCAGATCAAAGCCCTTACGTCCGCAACAGGCTTCAGCAAGCAGAAAACCACCGTTTTTAAGATACTTCTTCAGCTGAACAGCCTCACTCTTTTTCAGGGTGAAATGTTCATGTCCTGTCAAATACAGCAACGGGGCATTAAAGATAGCTGGATCTGTGAGCCTCAGCTCTTTAATAGTAAACTTCACTGGAACATCGGTTTTAAGATTGAAAGTCTGCAGAATAACAGAGAGCCCGGCGTGACGGGTTTTCCAGACCCCATCATAAACAATCTGCACCATGGCAACCTTATCGGCACTGGACTCCGGTTTATCAATAAACTTAATAGCATGCGCCTGACTCTTGGCCCAGGCACGCATAGCAGACGAGTAGGAAAAGATATTAACTCCGAGTTTTTTCGCGGACTCCGGCTGATAGGCCTGAAACTCCGGTGAAACATTGTCTTCCCAGCCCACAGACAAACCCCAACGGGAGACAAGCGCAACTACCCGGCAGTTGATTTCCACTGCATCAAACCAGGGTTCATCACCTCTATATCCAGCGGCTTTCACACCAGGACAGTATTTCACATGATCCACATCATAATAGGAGTGAAAAATTGGATGATCAGAGGTCAACCGCTGAACAGGCTGTTCGGGAAAGATTTTTGCCAGCTCCCTGATCGCCGAACGATAAAAAGGAGCTGATCCCAGGCCTGTGTTATATATCAACATGCCGCCAGCAAGACAGTACTCACGAATGCGCTTACGCTGGGAGTCGGAATAGGCGAAATTATAATGGCCGGAACGGTACAGAATTGGATTCTTTGAGGGGTCAGCAGCAACCTCTCCCAGAGTGGCCACCTGCACGCTGTAGTTGACATCAATCATCTCCTTCATACTTTTAAGGAGATTATTCACATCATTAGGGGTGGCATTCCAATCGGCATCATCACCCTGAGCTGATGCAGAGAGCACCAGCGAGAGCAACACACAAATTCCAAAACGAAAGCATTTCATAAACATTTTTCCTTCACTCAAGCAAGAGAAAACACAAAATTTTCGATCCCTCTTTAAAAACAGCATACCTCACTAAAGAATCCCCCGCTATCCACCTCTTTAACCGAGGTTAGCAACCCTATACCCAGACTGACCAGAAAAAGGAGTTAAATCGGTCTGCCTGACTAAATTGGGATTCCTTATAAAACGCAATCACAGAAGTGTGGTTCTAAACCATGCCCCCCACGATAGGTTCGACCTAATATATATGGAACATCGATAGATTTTTATAAATATTTCTACAACCTATCGATGAGCTCCGACGGTCAAAAAATTCAACTGATATCGAATGAGTGTTGCATTAAAAATGCGATAAACAACCATTATATACTGATCAACAGCGATCTAAACTGAAAATCACTTCTTCGCTTTTTTCTTTGCTGGCTCTGTTGCGGCTGATGTTTCAGATTTCAGCTTAGTAATGAGCACAGGCGGTGTTGGCGGTTTCTTTGCTTCAGTTCTAGCCTGAGGCGTAACCGGACAGCAACAGCATGGATCAGTAGTTTCCGCAGAGGAAATTGAACGAGGTGGTGCTGGTGGCGGCGTACGATTTTTAGGGGGAGCCACAAAGCCTGGCTCACTGGAACCATCACCGGCCAAAACCGTATCCATGCACAATGTAGTAGCGAGGAGAGCCATCCCAGCTGTTAATGTAATATTCGATTCACTCTTCATCATTTCTCCTTTTATCGGTTGGATCTTTAGGTACCTGTAGGAACCAGACCATATAACATTAATAATTTAGCACTTTTCAGGGTCTTTGTCTACCCATGACAATACAAAATATAGGGCGTTCTAAAAGCTCTTATTCGAAGCGCCACCGGAAGATGCCTCTCCCTCAACCGTATCATATGAGTTAAGTATATCGTTTCTTGTATATAGTTGAAAAAGGACTCGGCTGTCAGCCGGGTAGTAAGGCAGAACATCCGAATAGCCGGGCACAACAATCTCAACTACAGGAAAATCGATCTCTGGATCGGTGAAATCAACAACGTAACAATCCTTACCCAACTGCTTAAAGATCTCCATAGCCTTGGCAATATCCTGCAGGCAGTCATCAAAATTCTCGCCTTTACAGAAAGGTATAACCGGCCCCTCTTTTAAAAATTCAGCTGTCATCTGTGGCACAAACCCAAACATAAAGGCAGAGAGATAGTTATCTCCGTCATCAGCAACACATTTAAGGGCACGCAGATCATACTTCAGCACCCGTTCCTGATCCTCCTTGGCGCCATCGATAAACTCATCCCGCATGCGCCCCTGTGCATATTCCGTAAATACCCGCAGCAAGGCATCCTCCAGATTAAAACCAGCACCGACCTTAAAGAAATGATGAAATTGGTAATTCTCGGGAATATTCGGATCCCAGAAATAAGCACCGATGCAAGGCATCACCCCGTCAAAGGTCAGGTCCTTAAGATAAATCTCAATGCCCTTACTCGTTAAGAAATCAATCTGTTCCCGGATAACAGGATGATCAATCGTATCCAGATCAATCGTCGGCATTACGAGCTTCTGTTTCAGGACAGTAATATGAACACGCCGCTCAAAAACCTCATCCAGGGCGTGAACAATTGCCTCTTCCATACGATTACCAGCTGCCATTCCGCTGGGTCCACCTATCCGACGCACAAACTCAATGGGAATCTTGACCTTTTCCCCAGATATCAACGAAACCCCGTCAACCCAGAACATGGCAACATCAGTCTGTTTGATATTCTCAATAACTTCCTTTGAAACTGCGACATGCGCTAGCATCTCCTCTATCCCGACCGCTCCCGGAATCACATCCTGATGCCCGATCATATAACCAGGCAGTTCGGCATGCGTCTTAGATGCGACCCACTCAGCACACTCCGCCAGAGCCCCGGCCTTGGCCTGCAAAGCCGTAATTCCTTTGCCCATAGAACGAAATTCCAGATCATCAATATAGAGGGCCGACCAGTAAAGACGGTCGGAGACCTTGGTCTCAAAAAGCCTGTACTCATATCTGGTTCCGATAGCAAATTCAAGTTTCTGAATAGTTTCTTCCAATGGGACACAACGCCCAAAATACAGTTTTTTACAGCTCTCCAATTTCATATGAAAAAATATACCTTCCAATCTAAAGTTGCTTTCAACCGCAACCAAACTCAGTTCTTGTGATATGCGAAACCATCACTTTTTATTGTAAACTTGTGCATTAAACGCCGCAACTTTAGTCAAAAACGCTGCGCGTTGCATAAAAATCAATGACGCAAAAAATTATTCTGCTGTCAATTATTCTGCTCTAAAAAAAAGGCTTCCATTTTGTCATTCCTATGTGGAAAATCAGGCACCGCGCTGACAGACGCATCCGTGCCCGGCTTCATTTCTTACGCAACATTGAAAGAATCAACCCCATAAACAAAACAAAGGCAACCGACAACCCGATTGTTCCCAAAGCACCTCGAAGAGTGCTGCTCCCTTCCCTCTGAAAAGCCACAAGCAGGGCCGAACCCAGGAAAAGAGCGCCGCCCATAATGCTGAGCACCAGTTGCGCCATCATGCGGCTGACCTGTTGCATGTGCCCTGCAAGCTCCTCATGCCGACACGTGATCGACAGCTTATCCTCGCTCAGGTTGGTCATAAGCGTGCCGATGGCCGCAGGTAGCGTCTTGATCGTATTTGCACTATCCATCGCAAATTGACTGAGCCCGCCCCCCAGATTGGAGAGCGTAAAACGGGAACGGATCGCCTGACGGACATAAGGTGCGAGCTCTTTAAAAAAGTTGATGCGCGGCGACAGCATCATCACAATACTTTCCGTCATGGCGGTTGTCCGTCCGAGCATGATCAGCTGCTGAGGAATGATCAGTTTGTGCCTCGCGAGGAGATTCATGCCCGTTTCCAGCAGGATGTCGAGGCGCAGGTCCTCCATAGGTAGGTCATAGTAGAACACGATCAACTCGTGCAGTTCCCGGGCCAACGACATGATATCGACGCGGGAGCCGGGCTCAGCATAATTCGCCAGAACTCTGCTTATCCGAACGGCATCCTTCGTCAGCGCCGCAGCGAATATGTCCGTCATCAACTTCTGGGTTTCCGGATCAATCGTCCGCACCATCCCGAAATCGAACAGCCCCAGGACATTGTCGGGCAAAACGATGATGTTGCCGGCATGTACGTCGGCGTTGAATAAGCCGTGCTTGAAGATTTGCTTAGCCATCACGGCGACCAGGTACTTCGACAGCGTATCGCGGTCATACAATTGCCCGACCAGCTCTTCAAGCTGATCGATCTTGACACCCTCGAGCTTTTCCATCACGAGCAGTTTATCCGTGCACAGGTCCTTATATATGGACGGGATCCGAATAGTCGGGTCGTCCTCGAAGATTATCTTGAACTTCAGGGCATTGTACATTTCGCGATGGAAATCCATTTCCATCAAAATCGTCTTGTAGAACTCCTCGACCATGCTGCGTAGATTCAAACGCCGAAACTCCTCCACGTGCCGCTCAAGCATGGGAAGAAAGCGGGTTAAAATGTCGATATCGGTTTCGACGACGGCATGGATACCAGGGCGCTGCACCTTGACGACAACGGATTCGCCTGTCGACACCAATCGGGCCTCGTGCACCTGAGAGAGGGATGCGGCCCCGAGAGGCACGGAAGAGAATTCCGAAAAAATATGTGTCAGCGGACAACCGTATTCAGCCTCAACGATCCGGATAGCCTCCTCCGTGGGAATGGCAGCAACGCTGTCCTGCAGATGCGCAAGTTCGGTCGCGATCCCGACGGGAAGAATGTCACGCCGGGTGCTCAGGACCTGACCGAACTTGACGAAGGTCGGCCCTAGAGACTCGAACGCCTTGCGAAGGTTCTCCCCAAGACAGGAGCTTAAGTCTCCGGGCACGCCTGTTGCTTTTACAGAACGGCGAAGCCGTCTTCTGGCACGCAGGCAGTCCCAACCGCAACGGGCGAAAACAGCGACGATCCGCCGCAGGCGCTTTGCGTTTCGATATGGACGGATCATCTCCAGCCGAGTCAGGCGCATAGGTATTCCCAACATACTCAATGGTGATATGCGCTCACAGGCGCACAGGTAACGGAGTGATTCTGTCAAGAATCTCCGAGCGGGCACTCGCCGCCCTGTCAGCGACACAAATCATTACGCTATCAGGTCTTTGCGGAAGGGGCTGGTTTGAGCATCTTCTTCAGCTCCTTGATTTCCTTGTGTACTTTGGCAACATCATCCGCAGTCACGAATCCGTACTCGCCCATAGCTTTTTTGGCCGAAGCCCTAAATTGTTTTCCGATCACCTGCTTGCATTTGGCACCCTCGGATTGCACAGCGTGCAGGAACTCCTGGGACTGCCGTTTGCCATTTGTTCCCTTTTTTTCAAGCGATTCAACTGTCCCCGCCAGTTTTTTCTGACCCATCAGGGCCAATCCAAGAGCAATCTCGATTGGACATACGCGCTTCTTTTCCATGTCGTTCCCTCCTCCCTGCTGCTCAGCGGATTGCCTCGGTCTTGAGCGCCATCCCTGAGTCCTTAACAGGACAATTCTTGTAGAAAAAACGGTTTATGGCCAGCACAGGAACACTCCCGTCGAGACCAACCTAAACCATCGTTTCTCACCTAATTAGTATGCCAAAAAGAGTCAGTCCTGTCAAGAACGGGATTCAGAAAAACCTCTAAATTGTCAAAGGGAGAAAATTCTCCCCCTTCTCTCCCTCCGGGTCTTACATTGGGATTAAAAACAAGCCGGAAGTGACGGTTTTTGACGGTTTTTAAGGTTGATTCTTTTTACCCCCTCCGTATAAGATATATATATTAGAGATAGGGGTTTCCCGTATATCTTCTATAATGTAAGTAAACTGCCATGGTTTCAGTTCAGCATGCTGAACGGGCGAAGGCGACAGCGAGTTCCTCGTGAACAATATCTTCATGGGAACAGGCACTCTCTCTCTTTACGCCCCGCGCGGTTCAGACGGAACATCGGGGGCCTGGTCGCAGACCACAGGCTCGCCGTATCTCTTCTACGTTTCCGGCACAAAAGGGTATTCGCTCCCAGTCGGCACAATCGTCACCGGCGCGGGAATTCCTGCGGGCACCTTCCTAAAACGTATTTTCTCCGACAATTCAATCGAACTGAGCAATCCCTCCGAATCCCATCCTTTCGCGCCAGGTGCGGCATCCGATGCGTTCGCGTACGATCGCAAAGGTGGAGCCTACAGCGGTTGCCAGACGCTCTGCGAATCGATCGTCTACACAAATGAACTCACTCAGTCGGAACGTCTCCAAGTCGCGCAGTACCTTGCACAGAAGTGGTGCGCACGCGATATCGCCGTCAACAGCCGCTTCGTTGAACAGCAGAAGCTCGGCGAATACACGTTGACTGGTTCTTCCTCCTTCGTCAAAACTCCGGCGTGACATGTTGGTTGCGGCTGAAAGCAGCTTTAGTATTAAGGATGTTATTTAGACAACAACACTTCACGCACTTCTCTTCCCCCTACCGTGGCTTGGGCATGACACTCCAATGATTGCCATCCGATAGGACAATAATATTACTGCCAATATAAACAAGGTTAATCCTGCCTGACGAATCTCCTAACTTACGGACAACAGATTTACCCGAGCTATTTCTGAACTCAACCATATTCTTAACCTTCTTAAGGATACGGAGCGGTTTCATCTTAATACCATCAGCATAAGGCACCTCTAATGACTTCTTCAGATTGGAACGTCCTCCAAGCACAGAAGACTCCAAAACATATCGATGAGCCGCCATACCTTTTATCCGACTCTCCAGGCGATAGTCCCACGCTTTACCCCAGCTATCAGACAGGGGTGGCACCGCTGTTTTTTTAAGTGATTTAAGTGCATCCAATGATGCAGGAAACTCAATATCCCGCTTATAGATCGTCTTCAGAGCAACAGCGACCTTCTCCCGATCTATGCGGGTCAGCCAGCTCCGTGCCATTTTATCGCCGGCGTTCTGAATATCCGTCGCAGACCCCTCCACCAGCATCGACTTAAATATTTTCGCAGCAGCAACGATATTTCCCGCCTTAAGATAATTCCATCCCTCAAACCCCGATATAACTACGGAAAAAGAGTCTTTGGAGCTTTTACTCTTAAATTCCTTACAGGCATCCAAAACATCCGAGGCGACAAAGGCACTGTTAGTGCCGGTGCACCAGACCTTCCACAGAGCTCTCTCATCCGGTTTCGGAACTGCAGCCTGAACAGAGAGACCGGCCACGAATAAAAACATCAGACAAACATTAACTTTTAATTTCATATCAAATATCCAGCAATTAAATCAAACCCTATACGCACCGTAAATGTGAAGCAAGGGAGAACAAATTTCCGCCCAAATCGTAATCGGACAATAGATTTGAAAGTATAGTACTTTTATTGGTGCTTGTCACCCCTCTTGCTGATTTTTACGCGCATCAAGAAAATCAATTTTTCGACCCTCGCCCCTGCAACTCCCTAATCCCTATCCCCTACTCAATAGCCAAACTCATATACCTGCCAGCTTCTTCGAAGAGAAGGTTGCGGGACTTAAGAAATTCAATCTCTTTTCTGGCGGATGTCTCTCCAATCCAGCACCTGTGTGCGGCATCATCTGCAGTTATGGGACCACTCATTATTTTAAGCAGAGAATCCGATGTATCCGTAATCCGATAGCTCTCGCCCTTACCAAACCTGGAATCAAATATAACGGCGCTATGTTCATCCCGCCATAGTATAAGACGCGGTCTTCTATCCGGCTCGACATTCCACTTCGCCCGCCACTCTTTGACCATGCCCCCCCAATCGTTGCAGCCAGTAATCTATCTTATCTTTATCGGCATTCCTATTGGTAAAGCGGAAACTGAGG
The DNA here is from genome assembly GCA_027858965.1 of Kiritimatiellia bacterium. Lineage (GTDB taxonomy): Bacteria > Verrucomicrobiota > Kiritimatiellia > RFP12 > UBA1067 > M55B167. The sequence goes on along the minus strand of JAQIBS010000133.1, from coordinate 1,923 downwards.
TTATTAATTGCCTCCCTGTCAAATGGGTAGATGTAAGAAAGACTCTCATGCGGTTCAAGGTCGAGGCCGAACTCCTGCGCCTCTTCGAAATAACAGGAATCACGGACAAACTCGATGGGGAAAACATCTACAGGCGGCTGTAAATGAGCCAGCCGGGGAATATCCGCCTCATACTTCCTGTAAACATCTTCACTCTCACCAGGAGAGAAGAGAAGTATATTCCATTCAGCAACGAGACGATAACGAATGCAATCTTTCAGAAAACGTAAATTGCTGAACGCACTTACCCCCTTGTGCATCAGCTTCAGACTCTCCGTTGAAAGAGCCTCCACACCCGGTTGAACACACCTGATGCCGGCATTACAGAAGGCCTTTATCTCATCGCCCGTGATATTGGATCTAGTCTCGTATTTCATGAAGGCGTTCTGAGGTGTATCCAGATGTGGAAATACCTCTTTGAAATAATTCGGAGGTGTCACATTATCGCACGACACAAAATAGGAGACGCGGTCAGAGTATTTAAGAACTGAGTGGATATGCCTGATCGCAGATTCCGGGGACATAGCCTCAAAACTCTCCGACAGGCAATTCAATCCACAGAAAGCACATCTCTGTCTGTCGGCCCACCAGCAGCCACGTGAGGTCTGCATCAGCAGGTAAGGAAAGGCCTCTGTGTCATGGATCATCTCTTCATACTTATCTAGAAACGGAGCGTAGTCGAGCGGCATTTCGGTATTTATATCAATATTCGATCCAACCACCTTCTCTGCTGGCAGCTCTCTGTTTACACCATGCGAAAACACACCCTGAATCTTTGAAATCGCGGCATCCTTACCAGAGAGGCGACACGCAACCAACTTAGGAAAGCTGGCAAGCCCTGGACCGGAAAAGACGTAATCAACACAGGAAATATTGTCGGCAAGTGCCTTACCAGGAATACCTTTGACCGCCGGACCACCAAAAACAATAGTCATATCCGGATTCAATGCCTTTAGACGGTTTGCCATGGCTATCGAAGCGGTCTTCTGAAAGAAGCAGAGGGAAAAACCTGCAATATCAGATGATGCCAACTGGTATCTTTCTATAAGTTCATCAAGAAAATCATACATCTCTTGACGACGACTGCGGATAAAGTCAACCACCGCGACACTCTCTGGAGCGTCATCAAAATAGTAGCGGGCAATATATTCATCGATATTATCCTCCGCATCCGGAAATGCGGCAGATCTAAAAAACCAGTCAGAGAGTCCGGAAAGCCGAGCATAAGGCGAGATCGCCTCGCTATAAAAAATCGAACCTTTCATTTTTGCGGCAAAATCAAGGTTCAGGTAGTGGGTTTTAACATCAACCTGACTGCCGAACTGCCTCTTGACAACGGACTCAATCTGGGTGAGCCCGATAGAGGGCGCTCCGATCGGCGCAAATGGCATGTTAATCAATGATATTTTCAAATGTTCACCTCAACTAAAGCTGCTTGCTGCCGCAGCCAAACTAAGCTCTTGTGATGTACGCTGCCTTTTTCTCTACACATCTGGTTATGTATTAAACGGCGCAGCTTTAGAAAAAAACGTTACACGTTTTGAAAAAAAGTTTAAGAGAGCGCCGAAAGCCTCTTACATTAAGTTTTTAAACAAATTTCATAAGAAGTACGACACTTGAACACACTTATACATAAATTCTCCGATGTTATCAACGGCTTTATTTATGAAAAAATGAACATGGATATTCAGGATTAGCAGGATAAAAGCGAGGTAGCGCAAATTATTATCATGAAAATCCATATCAAAAAAGAGATGAGAAACACTTCAGAAATTGGTATTAAATAATTCAAACTAACTTTAGAATTTGCGCATTTTAGTACCTCTCTTCTTAAATCCTATCATGTTTGCGACGCATTTTTTTAGACAGGATTACATGATTAAC
>JAQIBS010000093.1 GCA_027858965.1 Kiritimatiellia bacterium | reverse complement strand
ACAGGCAGTTGTTGGTGAACCGATCCCATACGCGCAGATGGTTAAAGGCGTTCGGGGCCGCAAGAAGAAGGGTTGACCACCATATGTGGCACCAACTTGAGCTAAGGGCATACCCCATTTGTGCGCAACATAACGGCAGATGCGCCCGAAATATTTTCGCATAAGAATTCGATGCTTGCAGTTTTTCGGTATTCAGCTATTATAAATAACCGAATTTTTGATTGAACAAATAGAGACTAAATAATGCAGAAAATTGATTGGGATACGCTTGGTTTTAAATATATGGATGCCGACTGCCATGTTCGCTATACATGGAAAGAGGGTGCCTGGAATAGCGGTGAGCTCTATGAAAGTTCAGTAATGAACATGCATATTGCCGCCGGATGCCTGCACTACGGGCAGGCCGCATTTGAAGGGCTTAAGGCTTTTCGCTGTAAGGATGGCAAGGTTAGAGTTTTTAGACCTCAGGAGAATATCAAACGTATGGCGATGACAGCCCGTCGTACCTGTATGCCGCAAGTGCCTGAAGCTCTTTTTATGGATGCCATAAAGCGTGTGGTTAATGCCAATGCCGATTATATACCGCCATATGGAACAGGTGGATCACTTTATATCAGACCTTTGCTGATTGGATCAGGAATTCAGATTGGGGTTGCCCCGGCACCTGAGTATACTTTCCTTATTCTGGTGATGCCTGTCGGCCCCTACTACAAGGGCGGTCTGAAGCCTGTAAAAGCTTTGATTTATGATGAGTATGACCGAGCGGCTCCCAATGGGGTTGGCGCTATTAAGGTGGCCGGCAACTATGCGGCCAGCCTTTATGCACATGAAGAGGCTAAGAAAGCCGGCTATGATGTTGAACTTTACCTTGATGCCAAAGAACATAAATATGTGGAGGAATTTGCCACATCCAACTTTGTTGCAATTACAAAAGACGGTGCTTATGTAACTCCGGATTCTCATTCAATTCTGCCAAGCATTACTAACTTAACCTTGATGAAGCTGGCTGAGGATATGGGAATGACGGTTGACGTTCGACCGGTGCCTTTTGAAGAGATAGAGCAGTTTGCTGAGATCGGTGCCTGTGGTACTGCGGTGGTAGTGACTCCTGTGTGTGAGATTACACGTGGAGAACAAGTCATTAAAATCGGAGAGAATGACGGTTGCGGACCTGTACTCCAGAAACTTTATGAAAAAGTTCAGGCTATCCAGTATGGCGAGCTGCCGGATCTATATAACTGGTGCTGGGAAGTTCCCAATCAGCGGGTTGATTAATTATGGATGGGCAATGGACAAGTGATAAACTCAATGAGGCATTACTGGAGCATTTCGGTTATGCCTCATTTCGTGAAGGACAGCTTGAGACTGTTCAGCAGGTTCTAAAAGGAGACGATGTTGTTCTGGTTATGCCAACGGGATCAGGCAAATCGCTCTGTTATCAATTAACAGCATTGCTGATGCCCGGAGTTACGGTTGTGGTATCACCACTGATCGCTTTAATGAAGGATCAGGTTGATGGCATGAAAGCTAAGGGGATTGATGCTACCTATATCAATTCATCGGTAACGGCCAGAGAGATGACACAGCGTTTGAATGGAATGCGCAGTGGTCGTTTCAAGCTTGTTTACGTGGCTCCAGAACGTTTTAGAAACAGTCGTTTTCAAGAGGCACTGGCAGAGTGCTCTCTCTCTCTGCTGACAATTGATGAGGCGCATTGTATCAGTCAGTGGGGGCATGACTTTCGCCCTGATTATTTGAATCTCAAAAACGTAGTTGAAAAATTTCCTGCAGCGCGTGTTTTAGCGGTCACCGCGACCGCAACTCCGGAGGTGCGCGATGATATCATCGTGCAGCTGGGAATGGATGGCAGCCTGCGTCAGGCTCCCGCTGTTCTTGTGACTGGCTTTGCCCGTCCGAATCTATTTCTTATTGTATCTCAGTGTTCTACGCACAAACATAAATTGATGCGGCTTAAGCTTGTTATTGCGAAGTATGGTTGCGGGATTGTCTATTGTTCTACCCGTAAAATGGTTGAACGTGTGGCTGCGATGCTGGTTGATGATGGCATCAGTGCATTAACCTACCATGGCGCGATGACGGACAAGATCCGCTCTGCAACACACGACCGTTTTATGTCGGATGATTCACCAGTCGTGATTGCCACCAATGCCTTTGGAATGGGTGTTGACCGTGGAGATCTGAATTTTGTTGTTCACTGGGATATTCCCGGCAGTCTGGAAGCTTATTATCAGGAGGTTGGTCGTGCCGGGCGAGAGGGGCAGGATGCCTGGTGTGAATTACTTTTTAATTATGCGGATATCAGGACGCAGAAATTCTTTTTAGACGGCGCTAATCCCACAGAAAATGATGTTCATAAATTGTGGCAGACCGTTGAAGAGAGCTGCATGGCTGAAGGTGAAGTTACGTGTACAATGAATGAATGGGCCGGACAGGCCTGTATCAAGAATTCAATGACTGTAAGTTCTGTGATGGCAATGATCGAAAGAGCCGGTTTAATTACGCGCGAGGTGATGCCGGGTAATCGCTGTTATACGGTACGAATGCACTCTGATTCAAGTATTGATGGACTTGAACAGCAGATAAAAGGGCTGAAAAAGAAACGTCAGCGTGATGAGAGTAAGCTGGATAAGCTCTTACAGTTTGTTTATACACCTGGATGTCGACATGCCTTTGTTCTAAGTTATTTTGGCGAGCAGATCGAGCAATCCGGTTGTGGCGGATGTGACAGATGCAGCGAGGGTACGAATTCCGGAGGTATAGCACCTTCCGATGAACAGTGGCTGGTTATTCAGAAAATACTCAGTTGTGTTGCTCGGATGAAGGGACGTTTTGGATCTAAACGTATTGCGGCGGTTCTGCATGGTGACCTGGATGAGGCTGTTCAACGGCACGCTCTTAATGAGCTCTCCACCTTTGGGTTGTTGGAGAGCTGGAAGGTCAAGGATATTTCCGCGGTAATAAATGTGTTGCATAGTGAGGGGTGTCTGGCGCAGTCTCCCGATGTTTACCGTATGCTCTCTTTGAGTGATAAAGGGCGCAAGGTTATGTTGCGTGAGGTTGCTGATTTTAAAATATGCTGGCCGGAGGGAGCTGGTACTAAAAAAGGTGCCAGAAAAAATGTCGCTTCTGTCGACAGTGTACCTCTGCCTATCAAAGGATTGCTGGTAAGTCAACTCCGGGAGTGGGCAAGCAAAAAGGCGGGATCAATGGGGGTTCCTATATTCCATGTGCTCAATAGAAAAACAATTGAAGCGATTGCAGCAGCCACTCCAGAGAACTTTACCGCTCTGGAAGAGGTTAAAGGAATGGGGCCGGTTAAGGTACAGCGTTTTGGACGCGAAATACTAAATATAGTTACTCAGCATAATTGACCTTAATATTATTTAAATGTATAATTTAAGGCGTATAATAAAGATGTGCAATTACCCTCTGACAGGGAGCATCCTTTTAAAATCCTGTCATTTGCATCATATAAATAAATTTTGGAGAGTTTTTTGAAACAGCAGAGTGAAAACATCGATAATGATGCATCAACAGAGCGTATAGCAGCTGATGCTGATATGGATACAACTGTTGTTGTTGATTCAGATCAGAGCGCTACTTTTGATGATCCGCAGAATGATAAACTGTTCGAGCAGTATACTATTTATAGTAAAATTGGAAGCGGCGGCATGGGGGTGGTCTATCTTGCTCGTGACCGAAGACTCGGACGCTTCGTGGCAATTAAACGTCTTAATAATAAAGCCCAGTCTATTAAATCTTTGCGGCAGCGTTTTTTGCATGAGGCACGAGCGGTTGCGGCTCTCAGCCATGTTTACATTATTCATATTTATGCTTTAGGTGAGGATGAAGACGGTCCTTTTATTGTCATGGAGTATATCGGAGGACCGGATGACAGCAATGTTGAATCACAGTTGCAGAGCGTTGGTCTCGTTCAACCAAATAAACCTTTAACGCTCGAACAGTATGTCAAGGATCATGGACAACTCACCACTGATGAAGCGGTTGAGTTGATGGTCAAAATCTCCAGGGCGGTCTCGTATGCGCATGACAGTGGTGTGATCCATCGTGATTTAAAGCCAAGCAATATTCTTCTGGATAAGAGCGAAGAGCCTAAGATAGTTGATTTTGGACTGGCTCGCTTAACGCACACAGAGGAACCTAAAATCACAGTTCCCGGGGAAAAACTTCTGTCAATCGGTTATGGGGCTCCTGAGCAGGAGATCGATGCAACTATGACAGATGAACGTGCTGATGTTTACGGACTGGGGGGGCTGCTGTATTTCACCATTACAGGACGGAATCCACGATATTTCCGGGAGCAGGACCTGCCGGTTGGGTTGCGTGAGGTAGCGGTTAAAGCTCTTGACACTGATAAAGAGAAGCGCTGGAAAAGCGCCCGTGAGTTTGCTGATGAACTGCACAAAATAGCCAGTCGCACCAGAGTTGAAACTCCTACGGTTAAGACAACCTGGCACTGTAAATGGTGTGATGCCGTTAACCCTATGAGTATTAAATTTTGCGCAGAGTGCGGCTGGGATGGCGGCGAAAAATGTCCAGAGTGCGGGGCTGATACTTTTTTTGGGGTTCAGTATTGTAATAACTGCGGGGCGGATGCACGTGCTTATGAGACGATTTTATCGTTGCTGAACAAAATGCTTTATCAAACTGATCTTAAACGCTTTGAACGGGTAATATCGTATGCTGGAAGAACTCATGGATTTGAACCTGCAGGACCTTCCGGACGGAAGCTCTTAAAGGAAATATCGGATTTGCGGGGTAAAGCCAATGGGTCTATCAATAAAAGGAAGCAGCTCAAAGATCAGATTCCAATTGAAATGCACGCAGAAAATTTCGAGAGAGCTAAGCGCTTCATAGAGCAGTACCGTGATATCTCCGAAGATAATAAAGCCTTTGCAAGTGAGTATCAGCAAATACCTGAAAGAATGCTCGAGCGGGATATGTCTCGTGCGTCCAGTGCAATACAAAACAGGGAGTGGAATCAGGCTGCCCGAATTCATGCGGATCTACAGGAGGTTCTATCATCCGATAACGCTTATGTGCTTAAGCTCGGCAGATCAATTAAACTGCACTATAACCTACTTGACATACGCTTTGGAATAATAGTTCTGTTATCAATTTTATTAATATATCTTCTGAGCTTGCCGGTTGCAGCGAAGATCAGCAAAAATGGTTTTGGAAATCTTACACGAGTATTCTATGCGCCAGGTGAGTGGGTGTATGAAAAAAGTATTATATCTATGCCTTTCACGAAGTATGCTTCTTTATGGATTGGAAATAATAGTATTTCGTCCTGGTTTGATGATCAGGATCCCGATTTTATTAATCAGACTATCGTAAAGAATCCTGTTGAACTTGATGAGGTAAAGGTTACGTACCAAGCTCAGATTAGTGCTCTCTATGATAAGCAACGTGATTTTCTGCAGGTCTGGCCGATTGAATATAAAAAAGAGTTGGAGACCCTGCTGGAAAAATATCAACGAGCCGGTGATTATGATGGATGGGAGATTGTCCAGAGTGAACTGACCCGTTTTGAGCATGAAGGAAGTGTCACCACTGCCGAACTTGATGAACCTGTTGAGTTTGTGTTGCTTGCGCAAAAATACATTACACTTTTGGAAGATCAGAAACTTCGGCATAGCCGGAATCTTGTGAAAGAATGTAAGCTCTATATCAATGCGTTAGCCGATATGAAAAAGAAGTATACGCAGGAGGGACAAATCATGTTTGCCTCTGCAGTAAACAATGAAATCGATAAAGTAAAGACGGCACAGCGATATATTGATGCAGAAACGGCATTAGCGGGTAGCGATCGTAGTATAACCACCGAACGATCTGCAGAGGTTCTTCTCTCAGCCAATGGAGACTTCCGAGTTGGTGAGGTCACTAAAATGCGTGAAAGTTTCGAGAAGCAAATAAATAAAGCCATTGAAGACCATGCCTCTAAAATCAGTGCCTGGCCTGAGCAATATCTCAATCGCCTTGCGCAGTTGCGTGATGAATTTCAACGTGCCGGTGATTATGACGGATGGGAACAGGTTAGTGAAGAGATCAGCAGATTTGAGGTCGACCTTGAAATTGCTCCCGAACATTTACAACTTTATCTTGATAAATTGATGAAGGTCCAAAATGAATTTCGTCTAAAGAAAGATAAGTACAAACGTGATTTTGCAGAAAGTGTTGTGAAAACTACTGATGCGTATCTCAATAAATTGCAGAATCTGCAAAAGCGTCTGACTGTAAATGGCAAAATGGAAGAGGCTGCAAAAGTAAACAGCGAGATTAAACGCGTCAGGTCGCAAGTAGATTATATCGATGCTCAGAAGTCCGTTGCTTTTCAAGGCCCGCCTGCTCCGCCAGCTAAAAAAGCAGAGACGGTAGTTAAGGACGAAAAACCGGCTCAGAATCTTCCCGTCGCAAATAAAGCACCGGTGCAGAAACCGGATAAATAATTTTGGAGAATTAAGATGTTTGATTTTTTATGCAAAGTGAAAGAACATCCGCATGTTACTGATGACTACATGCTGATTCAGTTGCATGCCGGTAAGCTGGCCGAGCAGGCGCGACCTGGACAGTTTGTTCATATCCGTATTCCAGGACTTGAAAAAACCTCATTACGGCGGCCATTTAGTATTTATAACTCAGAAGATGGTATTTTGAGTATTCTGTATAAAGCAGTTGGTCGTGGAACTGAGGTCATGCAATCTTTACAGCCTGATAGTGAACTACAGGTTATTGGTCCCCTTGGTAATGGATTTCCTCTGGATGGTAGCGGTGAACCGTTGTTGGTGGCTGGTGGCTACGGTGTAGCTCCACTCTATTTCCTAGCTACTCGACTTAACCGTAAAGGGGTGCTGCTGGTTGGAGGACGTACCGCAGAGGATATTCTTGCCATTGACAAATTCAAGGAGCTGGGATGGCGCGTGGTGGTGGCTACCAATGATGGATCTATGGGAGAAAAAGGATTTGTGACAGTTCCTTTATTACGTGAACTGGAGAGTTGCAAGGCTGCCGGTAAAGAGGTTGAAATGTTTTCCTGTGGACCGGATGCAATGCTCAAAGCTGTTGGCGAAATGGCAATTAAGAGCAACAGCAAAGCATGGCTCTCTCTTGATAAACATATGGTTTGCGGAGTGGGAGCATGCCTGGCTTGCGTCCAGAAGCTGCATAAACCGGATGGATCCACCTGGATTGGCAGGGTTTGTAGTGATGGTCCTATATTTGAGGCTGGCGAGATTGTCTGGTAAAACTTTTGATTAATAAAAGGCAGCTGGTGCAGTTGCCTTTAAATAGACAGCAGAAATATTATGAGTGAAGTTGACTTAAGTGTTAATCTTGGCGGCATCAAGATGAATAACCCCGTAACTGTTGCCTCCGGCACATTTGGTTATGGCAGGGAATATGCAGATTTAGTTGATATTACACAGCTGGGTGCTGTGACTGTCAAAGGTATACGGCTTGAGCCATGGGGCGGTAATGACTTGCCACGTCATGTTGAGGTTCCCGGAGGAATGGTAAATGCAATAGGATTACAGGGACCAGGCGTTGATGGTTTTGTGAATGAGTATATGCCCTTTCTTCTTGAAAAAGGGGTGCCTGTCATCGTTAACATCTGGGGAACTTCCTTGGAGGAGTATGCTGAGGTTGCAGCTCGCCTGAGTGATGTGGAGGGAATTTGCGGTCTGGAACTGAATATATCCTGTCCCAATGTAAAAGAGGGTGGGAATGCATTTGGCACCGATCCTAAAACAGTGGCGAAGCTTGTAGCATCTGTCCGGGCTGCCACAAAACTACCGCTGATGCCGAAACTTGCACCGAATGTTTCTGACATAAAACCATTTGTGCGAGCGGCCCAGGAATCCGGCGCTGATGCAATTTCCCTGATTAATACAATACCGGCAATGGTTATTGATATTGAAAGCCGTACCCCTGTTCTGTCAAACAAAGTAGGGGGGCTTTCGGGCTCGGCAATCCACCCCGTTGCAGTCAAGCTTGTTTGGGAAGCCGCTCAGGCGGCGACAGTTCCCATTCTGGCCATGGGCGGTATTGTGGCGGCTGAACAGGCTATTGAATTTATGATTGCCGGTGCAACCTCCGTAGCAGTTGGCACAGCCAATTTTATTGATCCCTCAACATCGATTGCGGTTATAAATGGGATTCAGGACTATTTAGAACGCCATGAAATGAAATCTGCCACAGAGTTGACCGGCTCTATTATTTTGAATAAGTGATATTGGAGATATGTTTTGATGAATGATCGTTGGTATTACTGCAAGGATGGTGATAGGCAAGGGCCTCTATCTTTTGATGAATTAAAAGCTTTAGTGGAAAATAAGACACTGGAACCACTGGATCTGGTCTGGTGTTCTGATTTTGGTGTTGAGTGGCTTAATGTTTCACAAGTTGAAGAACTTAATAAAAAAAGTTTTTCTCAGCCTTCCCCTCCTCTCAAGGCATCCATAGAAGCGGGTGATTTTGATTCCTGTTATTCAGTTGAGAGTTATTGTCCCTCTGTATCCGAGGCCATTGATACATCATGGAAGTGGATGAAAACTGTTCTTTTTAAGCCTTTTAATTTAACGCGCTGGTTCAGCATAGGTTTTTGCGCCTGGCTTGCATCTTTCGGCAGTGGTAATGGCGGAAATTTTCAGAACAGAACTTCGACACATGAGAACTTTAAAACCGGGTTTGATAATTTATCCACAAAGGTTGTTGATTTTCTAAGTGATCCCATGAAGTTCTCTGCTGCTGTCGTATTTATCCTCTTTATCTTTTTTCTGTACATTATCATACTCAAACTTAAATCGCGTGGGGACTTTATGTTTATCAGACGCTGGTACAGCCCTGATGACACCATTACCGAGTGCTGGACGGAAACCCGTGATAATGCAAATAAGTTTTTTGCGTGGCGTATCCGGTTTTATGGATTACTGTTGCTGGTTACGTTGCTTAATGGCGGAGTTCTTTACAGCAGTTTTCTCGCCCCTTATGTTGCAGGCGGATATTTATGGGATATGATTTATCTTCGTACCCTCTCTGTCTCAGCGACAATTGCTGTTGCCAGCTGGTTTGTCTTTATGGTTGGTGAGTCTTTTGGCGTTGGCTTTGTTGTTCCTATACTGCACTGGCATGATGTCACGGTTGCCAAGGCATGGGGTAAAGTGTTTGCTCTTTGCAATCAGTTCCCTGGCGCAATCATACTTTATGTTATCTGCTTAACAGGATTGTGGATTGGATTTGCATTAGCTATTATTTTAGCCATTGTGTTGACCTGTTGTATTGCCGCGTTGCCTTTAATGCTTCCGTATTTGGGTGCTGTCTGCTTACTGCCTGTATATTTCTTTTTTAGAGGGTATTCAATATGCTTTATCTCACAATGGCGTGATAATTTTATCCCTGGGGTTAATGTTGACGAATAGAGGGTTTATGAGTACTGTTGCCGAACTTATTAAAAGTGTTCCGAAAAGTGAATTACATTCCCATCTGGATGGGTCAATGCGGGCTTCTACTTTGATCGAACTTGCACGTGAGCAGGGGGTTGAACTACCCTCTTATGATGTAGCCGGACTCAATGAATGTGTATTCAAAGATCAATATTCCAGTCTGAGTGAATATTTACTGGGGTTTGGTTATACCTGTGCTGTTTTAGGTGACTTTGAAGCAATCGAGAGAACTGCATTCGAGATGGCGACGGATGCAATTCTGGATGGCGTAAGATATATGGAGGTTCGATTTTCTCCTCAGCTTTTAGTCTCTTCGAGCGCAGAGTGTGTAACCGCCTTCAGGGCTGTTAACGCCGGATTAATGCAGGCGGCAACCACATTCAACCAAAGCAGAGATGTTTCATGCGGGGCGAAGATTCCTTTTGAATATGGCATTATCTGCTGTGCAATGCGTAACTTCTTCCGTGGCATGGGAGTCTATTTTGATACACTTTTAGATGTGCTCTCTGCCACAAAAAAACGTGATATTATCAATATTGCCTCAATGGAGGCCGTGCGCTCCGCATTAACCGCCCGTGATAACTTCGGTGTTCCCGTAGTTGCCTTTGATCTGGCCGGTGAAGAGGATGGTTATCCGGCTGGCCATCACTATTCCGCTTATGATGAGGCACATGCAAACTTTATGCGAACAACAGTACATGCCGGAGAGGCCTACGGTCCTGAGTCAATCTATGAAGCGGTTACTAAATGTCACGCTGAACGCATTGGTCACGGAACATCGATTTTTGATTCCGGCAGAATTATAGATCCGTTAATTACAGATAAAGAGGCATATGTAGATGCCCTTGCCAATTATGTGGCAACCATGCGTATAACGGTTGAGGTCTGTCCCACCAGCAATATGCAGACAATACCTGATTTAAAAGGAAATATGGATAATCATCCTGTTCGTAAGATGCTTGATTATGGAATGTCTGTTGCTATCTGTACAGATAACACACTCGTTTCTCATACCAGTTTGAGTAATGAACTCACTCTGACTGCGGAAGCTTGCCACCTTGAAAAAGAACAGCTGAAACGTCTTGTTCTGGCAGGGTTTAAGGGAGCTTTTTATCACGGTAGTTATGCTCAAAAAAGAGCCTTTGTTAAAAGAGCAGCGGATGAAATAGATGAAATTTTTAACAGTTAATCAGATGCGAGCTGCTGATGCAGCGGCAATCAGCGAGTGTGATATTCCTGAGCAGATTCTAATGAATAGAGCTGGAGTGGCTTTGGCTCGCTGTGTTATGAGAGTGGCCCATCTGCGCCGGGCGAATCGCATTATCCTGATTGCCGGACATGGTAATAACGGCGGTGATATTTTTGTGGCGGCACGATGTCTACATAAAGCCGGTTTCAGTGCTCATGTGATTATGACATGCATACCCTCCTCTTTAAAGGGGGCGGCACACATCGCATGGGATGAGATGCAAAGTCTTAATGTGCCCTTTGAAGTCATTTCCACAGTTGAAAGCTGGCAGAAGAATTTTGATTTAAAATCCGGGACTTTACTCAATTACGGTGTCGTGGTTGACGGCATTCTCGGTACCGGCTGCAGCGGAGAACCGCGAGAAGTGGCCGCTGAAGCCATTCAGTGGATTAACAGCATACGCGCCTATTGCCTGATTGTATCTGCTGACCTTCCCTCGGGTATGAATGGTGATACCGGTATTGCCGCTGGTGCCGTTGTTAAAGCTGACCTGACCGTGACATTTGCCGCACCAAAACAGGGGTTTTGTTCCCCTGATGCAATCAAACTTATTGGCCATCTGATAGTTTCTGATATTGGCATACCGGATGAAATAACCTTTAAGTCAGTTGCCGATGCTGAATTTCAACTCATTGCAAGACCTGAACTGACCCGCGCTTATCGTGGAAGGGAGTGGGATGCCCATAAAGGCCGTTTTGGTCATGTCTGCATTATGGGAGGTTCTGAAAATTATCCCAATGCTCCGGTTCTGTCATCGCTAGGTGCTTTGCGCAGCGGGGCAGGTCTGGTAACTCTTTGGAGCTGGGCAAGCTCTCAAACAGCGTTATCCCTGATTCCTGAGGTGATTATCAGAAAGGCAGCACTCGATGATTTTTACCTGGCAGATCTTAATCAACGTTCAAATGAGTATAATCTGGATAAATTCAATGTAGTTGTTATCGGCCCAGGTTTGGGGCAGTCAGATGGGGCAAAAGAGTTTATAAAATACGTTCTTGATAATTTCAAGGGGCGTGTAGTGCTGGATGCAGATGGCTTAAATATTCTGGCTGCGCTCAGTAAAGATGGCTATAAAATAAGAGAGGCGCTCTCTCTTATTATTACACCGCACCCAGGCGAAGCAGCACGACTGCTGGAATGTACGACCGCTGAGATTCAGGATAACCGAAGTAATGCGGTTAAGTCTCTGGCCCTTCGTTATAATGCGATTGCAGTTCTTAAGGGGGCGGGAACGCTGGTCAGCGATGGAAAATCTATGCCGTGGGTTAACATGACTGGAAATCCTGGAATGGCCTCAGCCGGCATGGGTGATGTTCTGGCAGGCATGATCGGCGGAGTATTGGCTCAGGGACTTGATGATATGACAGCTGTCACAATGGCAGTCTGGGCTCATAGCTCTGCGGGTGATTTTGCGGCCATCAAAGGCAGCCAGACCTCACTGACAGCAACCGACCTCGTGAATATGCTGCCTGATATCTATCAGAATATTGAAAGATAACTAAAGCAGCAGTGCCGCCTGCCTGTGCGTTGCACGCAGACAAGGCAACCAAACTTAGCACTTCAACTTAAACTGCCCTGACGATGCACCGACAACAACCATTAAGGACAAACAAGTTTGACTTGCCTTTCAGTGAAGGGCCTAATACCTTATGAAAAGAGATCTGTTTTTATGAATGATGAATTTTTATTAAAAAGATTAGCTGCTTTGTTTGGAATCTTTACTTTGATTTGTATTGCGGCTGGTGCATCAAGAGTTGCACCCAATGGATGGAATTTTGCATCCGTGGCAGATATCCTAAGAGTTCGTGAGATGCTTTCAATGTTGGTCTTTGCCCCATTGATCGGCATTATGTTCTGGATGTTCAACCGCTGCCTGGCACAAGGCCGACAGACGCTGACTCTGGATATCCTCTGCATTCTTTCAATATATTTTGTCGCTTGCGGGATGGGCATGCATGATCCCGCCAACCGCTTGATCAGTGCCTATAATGCAGAAGGCATGATGAGCAAGGATCTGCGCTACTCAATACAGTTCATCGACGACCAGCTAGGCCACTGGGTCTTCTGGACTGGATTTATACTTGGCACATGGTGTATTTGCCTGCAGCAGCTGCTGATGCCGCTTAAGGCCCGAATGAGTTTGAAATGGACTACTGTTTTTCTGATAGTAAGTTTATTGCTTCTGGGTGTCATGCTAACCAATTTATGGGATGAATATCCCAAGACGATTACAGATCTTTATGTTATTGGTGGAGCTATAGCATTACCCGTTATAGCGCACCTCCTGATAGCACCTAAAGTTTCAATTTTACGGTTGCCGGTATTAAGTGTTTTATATCCGGCTTATATAGGCAGCATCATCGGCACACTTATTTGCTGGCAGTGTCGCTATCAAATTTTCAGTAAAACCTAAACCAGCGAAGCCGAAACCAAATAGGCAGTAAGTAACAGGAGAATATTTTCTGACAGGATTACATGATTAACATGATGTGATGCTTGTGTAATATTTTAAATTTCAAAGGAACAATTATGTCGATATTAAGTATGACAGGTTTTGGCAGGGGAGAAAGTGTCAAAAAGGGCTATAAAATTACTGTTGAACTGAGCTCTGTCAACAGAAAGCAGTTTGATTACAGTGTTTCTATGCCGCGTGAGCTGGTAAGTTGTGAGTCAAAGCTCCAAAAAATAATCAGCCGATATATAAAACGCGGTTATGTTAAAGGGCTTATTGTTGTTGAAAAAGCCTCTAGTGGTCGCGGAGTGAGTGGCGGTATTGATATTGCTGTGGCTAAAAAACAGCTTGATGAAATGCGTAGTCTAGCCAGAAAACTGAATCTCAAAGATGATATAACCCTCACCTCTCTTATAAAGATGCAGAGTCTGATTAAATCATCTTCGCTTATTGATAACCCGGTTGAAATCTGGCCGGAGGTTGAAAACACAGTGGTGAAAGCGCTTAAAAAGTTGAAGGAGATGCGCAGTCACGAGGGAGATGTTTTAGAGAAAGACATGCGTAAACGCATCACGGGGCTGGAACGTATTGAAGCACAGATTGAGAAGATCGCCCCCAAAGTTCCCGCGTTTCACAAAAAAACATTGGAACAACGCTTAAAAAAACTGGTTGAAAAAGAGGCGCTGATTGATAAAGACGCACTGGCTCGTGAGATTGCGGTCTTTGCCGATAGATGTGACATCAGCGAAGAGCTGACTCGTTTGAAAAGTCATTTTCTGCAGACGGAAAAGATTTTAGCCAAGGGTGGTATTTGCGGAAGAACTCTTGATTTTATCTGTCAGGAGATGTTCCGTGAAATCAATACGACCGGATCAAAGGCTAACAATGCCGGTATCTCCAAGCGGGTTATTGACTTTAAAGCAGGACTTGAAGCTATTCGTGAACAAGTTCAGAATATTGAATAAGAGTTTAATCACTACCACCGGATAAAGGCTGGCGCGAAGCGGCTATTGCCTTGGAATTGCCGTTTCACCCTTCGGGCTCACTGCCGGCCTTCGGCACGGCCTTTCTCGCAAGCTCGATTCGGGAGTTCCGTGTTGGATATTGGATATTCAACCTTTTATACTACAATTGTTTATAAAAACAGCCACCTCAATTTCTTGTTTTTTATGACAGGAGTTGATTTTATAGCTACTAACGAACTAATGAACTTTTTCCCAACATACTCAAAAGTGGTCGATCTGCTGCTGAAGCAGCGTGATGCTGACGGTTGTGCCTGGAGTGGGCAGCTCTCCTCCAGCGCACTGGGTACCGCTTTAGCTGTGACCGCTTTGGAAGGGGGTAATGAATCTGATCAGAAAATTGCTAAATCCGGAGCCCAATGGCTCGTGGATAAAATCAACAGCGATGGTGGCTGGGGCGATACTCCAGAGAGCCCTTCCAATATCAGCACCTCTTTGATTGTCAGAGCCTGCATTTCCAGGCATAGGGGGTGTATGGGGGCAGGTAAGGCTCTCACGGATTCCGGTGCCTGGATCTTGTATATCACGGGTGGGCTCTCGCTCTCCGCTATTGCGTCAACCCTTAGATCTGTTTATGGTGAAGATAAAACTTTTGCAGTGCCTATCTTAATGTATCTGGCAATTTGTAGTGATGACGAATCCGAATGGAGCCAAGTTCCGGCCCTGCCTTTTATGCTGGCCCTGCTGCCGGGGTGGTGTTACCGTCTGTTTAAAATGGATGTTGTCAGTTATGCACTTCCGGCTCTTATTGCCGTTGGGCTGTGTCGCCATATACGGGTAGCCTCGGTGCAAAAGAAAACAGCGCTGGGTAAACTTTTTGCTTCGCAGTTTTTGAAAAAATTGGAACTGTTGCAACCTGAGCACGGGGGCTTTCTGGATGCCACCCCGTTAACCGCCTTTGTAGTGCTGGCTTTAAAGAACTGTGGATATGCTGATCATCCCGTGGTGGAACGCGGATCGGCATTTTTACGTTCTTCGGTCCGACGTGGGGGATGCTGGCCGATTGACTCAAACTTACGAATTTGGCTTACTTCGTTGTCAGCCCGTGCGCTTGCCGAACATCTGACAGAGATTCCTACTGAGGCCGGCAGAGTTGCTGAATGGCTGATCAGCAAACAGCAGTTTGATATACACCCTTTCACTCGTGCTCAACCGGGAGGATGGGCCTGGACCGATCTGCCGGGCGGAGTGCCGGATGCCGATGATACCGCGGCAGCTTTAATTGCCCTTTTTTATCTTAAAGAATTCACACAGATTGCACCTTTAACAAAAACTGTGAGATTGGGACTCAGCTGGCTCATGAATTTACAGAACAGCAATGGCGGCATGCCCACATTCTGCAAGGGCTGGGGTAAACTGCCCTTTGATAAAAGTTGCTGTGATATAACAGCCCACAGCATAGAGGCTTTTACTACATGGATGGATTACATCAAAACATGCGACTATGTGGTCTTTGACGATGGCTTCATGAACCATCTGCAGAGTTCCACCCTCAAAATGGTAGCCTATCTGGAAGGTGAACAGGATAGAGAGGGCGCATGGATGCCGCTTTGGTTTGGTCACCAGCAGACTCCAGAGAAACTCAATAAGGTGATTGGTACGGCCCGGGTCATAAAAGGATTACACGCTTTACAGGAAAGCTCTTTCAATGACGACAGCTCTGTAAAGGCTCGTATCACAAGTATAGTTGATAAGGGAGAGTCTTTTCTGTTGCATCAGCAGAATAAGGATAATGGATGGAGTGCCGGTAGTGATTCCACCGTTGAAGAGTCGGCTCTGGTCATCACAGCGCTGTTTCATGGAGGAGAAGAGAGCCGCAATGCCGCTCGTAAAGGGGGGGTGTGGCTGGAAGATATGATCTCAAATAATGAGATAAAAGCGGTCCCGATTGGTCTATACTTCTCGGTTTTATGGTATGATGAGAAATTATATCCTCTGATATGGAGTTTAGAGGCATTAAGTCAATTAAAGGACATTGAATGAACGAAGAGAAGAATTTAGAAAGAAATCTGGGAGTGCAGCAGCTGGTTGCTGTTATGGAGAAACATAATCTGAAACCGCATGACCTGCTGGAAGCATCTCGTGTTCCCATGACACATAAACTGGTGAATCGTGGCTGTAAAGGGCGGCGCCTGACAAGTCGCAGTAAAAAAGTTGTGCTTGAAGCTCTGCAGATTGCCACAGATCATACCTATAAAATGACGGATATCTTCAACTACTAATGCAGTGGAGCCACATCCAAATTTAACCCTTGTGATATGCCAGTCTTTTCTCATTCATTGAACAGTTTGTGTAATATGCATCACTGCATTAGTCAACAACGCTTCGCGTTGCATAGGAGAGATGGTTAACAGGGTTGAAGGTTAAAAAAGTTGAAGCGGTTAAAGAAGCCGAAGGCTTGTAGGACGCGCCTCTCACGCGAATGCGGGAGGGCCCGTAAAGGCGGAACAGCGGAAGGTGGATACCTTGAATGAATGGAGTTTCAAGATGAATATTGTAAAAAGACAAATATTTACAGCATTGCTTTTGGTCACACTGGCATTATCTTCCTTTGGGGCATCTCCTGTCTGGAAGGTCAGCAAGGGGCAGAGCCATATCTATATCGGAGGAACCGTTCACCTGCTTTCAAAAGAGGACTTCCCTTTGCCCAACGCTTTTGAAAAGGCATACCTCAATTCACAGGCTGTCTATTTTGAGGTTAATATCAATGAGGTCAACTCTGCTGAGTTTGCACAGAAGCTTTTGATACAAAATATGTATGTGGGCGATGACGATATTACAAAGCATCTTAAACCGCAGACTATTAAACAACTGGATGACTTTCTTGAAACCAAAAACATGACATTGGATTCATTAAAAAAAATGAAGCCCGGTTTTCTCTCTTTAATGCTGGCAACAACAGAGATGCAGCGTCTTGGAATGGCCGAAGTTGGTGTTGATCAGTTTTACAGTAACAAAGCGGTTAAAGACAAGAAGAAAACAGGGGCCTTGGAAACCGCTGATGAACAGCTGAAATTCATCACCAATATGGGCTGCGGTAATGAAGATGAGTTGATAGTTCACAGCATTGAAGAGCTCGGTGAAATTGCCTCCGTTCTAACTGAAACCAAGTCAGCCTGGCGTAAAGGAGATCTCAAAGAACTTGAAAATGCGGCACTTGATACATGGATAGATGATTTTCCTGAACTATACAAAGAGCTGCTGGTTGATCGTAATAACAACTGGATGCCTCAGATAAAGGCGATGTTCGGCACGGAAGAAACCGAATTTATTCTGGTTGGAGCGCTGCATCTCTCCGGTGAGCAGGGGCTCATTGCGCAGCTGCGTAAAGCGGGATTTAAAGTGAAACAGCTGGATTAAGTTTTGACATAAAGCCTTATAAAATCATATAATTGAAAAAGTGAGTCGTCTCTTTAGTAGAGACTTTGTTTTTTAAAAAACATAAAAAGGAAACGTTATGGAAGCATCAGATAGTGGTTTGGCTTTATTGCCTTTGTTAATTCAATTGGCATTAGTATTATTGATGGTTATTGGTATGTGGAAGGTCTTTGTCAAGGCAGGACAACCCGGCTGGGCGATAATTGTTCCAATCTATAATACAATTGTCCTGATCCAGGTGGCCGGCAAGCCAATCTGGTGGTTCTTGTTGATGTTTATACCTATTGTTAATATTGTTATTACTATATTACTGACTGTTGAAATTGCTAAGAAGTTCGGCAAAGGTGGTGGTTTTGCAGCTGGCCTGATATTCCTGCCATTTATCTTCTATCCGATTTTAGGTTTTGGCAGCGCTGAATATCAAGGCTGATTAGTTGCTATAAAAATCAATTTCTGCAAAAAAAGGCTCTTCGTTAATTTTTATGGAATTCTACACAATCTGTGGATGAGGTTGAAGAGGTAATTGCTGGAGGGACGGCGGCCCGCCCTGTTCTGAGCTTGCCTGTAGTGATCCTGTCGAACTGTCGAAGAGCCGTCAGCTATCTCACGTGGGGAAGCGCACCATACAAGCCTTCGGCCACTTTAACCGCTTCAACTTTTTTAACCTTCAACCCTTTAACCATCTCTCCTATGCAACGCGAAGCGTTGTTGTCTAAAGCTGCGGCGTTTAACACACAACCAGACATTTAGAGAAAATGGTTTTGTACATCATAAGAGCTTAGTTTTTTTTGGGATGAAAGCAGCTTTAGTTTTAATCACGTGAGGTACGAACACCTTTTTCTTTTGATCCATCAGCCAGAGTTTTTCCATATGCGTTTAGGTGGCTGCCATCCAACAAAGCCCAGTCAGTAATGACGCTTTTTGACTTACGGATAAATGCGGCGGAGCTGTCACCCTCAACATCTTTACCTTTAATCCCTTTGCCATTTGAAAAACAGATCTGATCAACAGCCTGCTCCCATTTAATAATAGCGCTGACGCCCTCTTCCATATTGCATGGATAAACCTCAGGCATTTTCATATCGGGAGTAAAAGGAATCATCACCATTAAAAATTTTGGTTCAACGGCATTAACCGTATGTTCCAGTCGTGGATGGCTGCCGTTACGTGAGCTTTCAAAGAGAGATGTGCTGCATAAAGCAGCATCGGTTGTAACAGGATAAACAGCCATTGAACCTCTGCTCTGTTTAAGATGACGTCGCTCAACGAACAGGGGTGGTGAAAGAAGTTCGGCCTCATCTGCCCTTTGAATAATACAATCCTCAGGAGGAATTATCTTGATTACACCTGTTTCATTAACAGGAATAAGGGAAAGCTTTTCAATTTCACTTTGCACCTCACGGGTGGAAATGGTTACATTGAGGGTCTCGCCCGCAAGCAGATTGAATTGATGATATTGGGGTGCATCGTCCGGTTCAAAACTTTTCCACATCAGAACATCCCTGCATTGCAAATGCCAGCATACCGGTTTTTCCCCGTTGATACTTACAAAAAAACTATCTCCCTTTCCTATTATGTTTTGTCCTGAACGAACAAGTCCCATTAGCCTGTAATTGCCGCATTTAGTCGCTTTCAATTGAAACCGGGCACTGCCAGACTTTTCCCCAGCCGGTGTAGTTAAAACATTACACTCCTGATCAAAAACGGGAATAGAGAGCCATCGGTTTGATTCTATTTTAAACTGACGGCTGTTGGGTATATGCCAAAGCCATGTATAATCCGCAGGATTACCGTCTTTACAAATATCATCCATAACCACCAGGTAGGGAGGATTGGAATCGGATTTCCGTACAAACATAAATGATCGGGTGGCCTTCTCAAGCGGCTCAGGAGATGGGGTAGCCTCTAGGTCTCTGCCCAGGCGTATATTCCATGCATCTTTAGCATCCACTCTAATCCAGTCAAGCAAAGATGATTGATGATAGCCGTTGATATGGCCACTGCTTTGGTTATGCCAATTCATCGGCTGACCTTTGCCGTTAACAAGAACCATATTATGCGCATAAGAACTACCGCTTTTCAGGATATCGCCATCATTGCCGTATCCGCTGTCTATAGCTAAATCGGCTCCATATCCATAAAGAGTGAACGAGCCCTTATCGGATTGGTCGTGGCCAGCTACATGCGGTCCTGCTTCAACTGCCAGATGTATATCATTTGTTCCAAATCCGCTACGCGAAACAGCGAGTCCACGCCCTTTGAAACAAACTCCCGCAGGCATGATCTTGTCAGGTGCAGTTGTTGGCATACACGGCTCATAAAAAATGATAAAGGCCAGCTGCGAAGCTTTCTGCGTGCTATCCAGCTTTCGTGAGAGGCCATCTTTCCAGATCCAGCCCAGCAATGACGCATGCGATTTATAGCTGATTTGACGATCACCCGGTTTTTCAGAGAACTGAGCTAGAAAATCAACAGGAGCTCTTAACGAGATGGGAGCGGGTAGTTGCTGCGCAGTTACTGAATCCGCGCCTTGAGATAACTCCGCCATGCGTCCATAGGTATAACTGATGGCAGAGCTGATAGCTATACCATAATTACAATCGGAGAGGTTATTCCAGCGGCTGTGGTCTGGTAGCATCTCAGAGACCAGCCAGGGGGTAATCTTCTTCCAGTTGGTATCAAGAAAGAGGTCGCCGCGTCCCTGTTCTCTCAGGCACTCGGCAAATTCAGGTCCTGCTCCAATTCCATATCCAAGGTAGGTGGGTCCTTCATGTCCGCAGCCATCTGGATCTATGCCAAGGGTAAGGTAATCGCGCAGATGACGGCGTAGATCAAAGATAATCACCTTCTCCGGTAATTTTGTTTCTCCCTCCAGAGCAAGCATGCCAACTCCTGCCGCGCTGACCAGACCTGGATTCCAGTTCCATACCCTCTTTAACGGTCTGCTACCCCATGAGGCACTCCAGCTATCATCATGGATAGATTTAACAAAACCTAGCAGAGTTGTTTTTACAGCAATACGTTCCTGCGGAGAGAGTAGCGGCCAAAGCCAGTCGTAACCAAAGGCTAGTGCTCTGACATAAAATGTGCGGGTATAATAAAAACCATCATTCAACGCATCGCTGTTATGATCCAGGGCTGCGGCGGCATTAACAAGAGCTTTGGCCGCATGTTTTCCGTAGCGTTCATCTCCGCTGATCATGTAGGCCGCAGCCAGCATCTCTATAGGCCGGGCTCCTCTCACAAGCATACCCTCAATCTGAGCCCGTTGTTTATGCTTTTCCTGTCCGCTGGCAGCGTGATCAACAGAATTGCTTAAGGTGCCAAATGGAACATCCGCAGGATAACTGCTAAGCTGCAACTCTGCATATTCAATAAATTTATTATACACATATTTAACATCGGGGTTCGTCGTTATTTTCTCCCGGATGCGGGTGAGACGCCGGGGAGTCAGTAATAGACGCGGATGCGGATCACTCGTGACATTCTCGGAGGCTAGCAGCTGACGACTCATTTTGTTGCGTTCCAGCTGCGCTGCCACACCATGGGCTTCATCATTCGATAAATATTTTAACTGATCAATTTCAAAAGAGGTGGAGGGGGAGCCAATGTTTGAGAGAGAGAGCTGCAAAACACATTTGTCTGTAATGATACCTTTATCCAGAGGCGTTCCATTTTTTGTGAATTTTTCAAAAGGGATATAAAAAGGAATCCACTGTCCGTTGCTGACATTGAGATTCTCAATTTTCTCATGATAGTAGATGGAGCTGTTTCCGCCACGAACAATAATATAGCCACTCAATAAACCTGAGCTTTTTGCAGCAGCGCGGAAACGTCCGTATAAGCCGGCATCACTCTGTTGCGGTAGAATCTCTTTAATAAATCTGCGATGAATCCAGCCGTAATTATACTCTGAGCTGTTGACCTCTAGGCACAAGCTTTGCGGGGAGGGGGCCGCTATTGAAGTGTTGGTTTTTTTCTGCCACTGCTGGATACCCTTTTCAGAACCTTCTAAAAGCGGGGTAGCCGATACAGAAAGCATTGAACTCACTGCAATAATAAGCGCCAAGTGTATTTTCATAGTTATACAATCCCAAAAGTGCGTTTTGAGAAAGCCACATTTGCACGGGTGTCTTCAATAAATTTCCCTTTGCCTCCGGCGGTCTCCAGACACATCCATTTCTCGTATTGAATATCTTGTAAAGCCTTGGCCACCGCTTTCATATCCACTTCGCCTTGTTTTCCTCCGAATACCTTCGTGCCCCGGTCTTTGATATGCATCTCACAGATACGCTTTTTGCCAAGCAATTTAATCTCAGTGGGAACATCATATCCATAGTGTGTGGAATTACCCATGTCATAATAAACCTGCAGCAGGGGGGAGCCAACCTGTTCGATTATGGAAAGATTTTGTTTGGCGGTCAATGTGTTTTCCAAGCCCATAATCACATTAGCATCCTCAGCCCGAGGTATAATCTGGCGAAGCGCCTTAACGACTCGATCTACGCCAGCCTGATCCAATTCATATGAAGAGAAGCTGCCATCCTTAAGATCATTAAACTTTCCATCGTTATCAGTTTTACGCAAATCACCTTTCCCAAAAAAGGCCATGAGGATATTGCTGGAGCCCAGTGCAGCGGCTGCCTCAATGGCATCAATCACATACACGGCGGATTGGGGTTCTGACTTGAGAGGAATGTTGTTAAGAATCCTTCCGGCAGCAACTGAGTGGATTGTCACATTATGCTTTTTACTTAATTCGAGATAGCGTTGACGTACCTTCTGACTGCGTAAAGGAATGCAATCCGGAGTTCCGCCAATGCTGATCTGTATCCCGCTCAGGTGGGCCTGTGCGGCTTTACTGATTATTTCAGGGTCAGCCAGACCACCCATTGTCCAGTCGCACATGCCGACGCCCTTGGGTTGTGGAGTTTTGGCAGCAAATAAAGAAGAGGCCCTTAATGCGCCAACCGATGCAACACCCAACCCGATAGTTTTAATAAACTCTCTGCGTTTCATAATGATCTTTCCTTAAAAGCAATACAGCTGACAGCGATTCTCTCGCGGTCAGCTGCAGGCTGAAATCTGTCAGTTCAAACTTAGGGCCCACGCGGAAATAACTTCACATTTTAGTGGCTACTGCATCACGCCTGACTTCGTTGCGAAAACTTGAAATATGTCCATATTCCTGTGTTTCCGCGCCTTGTCAGCCATGCGCCTAGCCACAAAAATTTGTGAATTTATTTCCGCGCAGACCCTTAAACTGACAACTTAAACTCTAGACTTAAACTTTCAATTATCCGTTGCGCTGTTCAAAATCCTTCATGAAATCCACCAGGCATTTTACGCCGTCAATCGGGAATGCATTATAGATTGAAGCACGGATGCCACCAACCGAGCGGTGCCCTTTGAGTTGTTTCATACCGGCTTCCGCAGCCTGGCTGATGAAGAGCGCTTCCAGTTCTTCAGATGGTAGACGGAATGTAATATTCATATCCGAACGGCAATCAGTCTTAGCTGTGCCACGATAGAAATCCGTCGCATCCAAAGTATTATAGATCATGGCGGCTTTCTCTGCATTCTCAGCAAAGACAGCATCCATCCCTTTTTTCTTAAGCAGACGGGTAGTCAGGCATAGCATATAAATACCGAAGCAGGGGGGGGTGTTAAACAGTGAATTCGCATCGATATATGACTGATATTTCAACATTGAAGGCAGTCCGATATTTCCACGGGCAGCCAGCTCATTTTTAATGGCAACCATGGCCAGACCAGATGGTCCAAGATTTTTCTGGGCACCTGCATAAAACATATCGAACTGTGTGTAATCCAGTTTACGGGAGAGAATATCAGATGACATATCAGCAATGAGAGGTGCTTCAACCTTAGGTATCTCTTTCATCTGGGCACCAGAGATAGTTTCGTTGGTTGTAATGTGAGCATATGCGGCACCATCAGTCCAGTTGCACTCAGCCAGGTCTGGCATGCGTGTAGGAATATCTTTCTGGCAATCGGCCGCAACATTCACATTACCAATCAATCCGGCCTCTTTAATAGCTTTAGCTCCCCAGGCCCCGGCGTTGATATAATCGGCACTCTGGTTTTCACCCAGAAAATTCATTGGAATCATTGCAAACTGAAGGCTGGCACCACCTTGAATAAAGAGCAGAGAGTAATCATCACCAATTCCCAGAAGCTCCTTGGCATTGGCGATAGCTTCATTGTGAATCGCATCGTACTCTTTGCCGCGATGTGACATTTCCATTATGGACATGCCGGAGCCCTTGTAATCAACTAAATCTGCCTGTGCTTCCTGTAAAGCCTCTAATGGTAACACTGCCGGTCCGGCGCTAAAATTGTATATGCGAGCCATAATTATTTTCTCCTATGTTAGAAAATGGGTAATTACTTGTTGTACGAAAAACTTCCCTCTAATAAAGATAATATAATGACGTTATCTGCGGTTTATGTCAATGCATGATGTGGAAATAATTCGCCAATATGCAAAGAACGCATTAAACCATCACATTGAAATATCAACAAAATTCCTATTAATACGATAATGTAACCGGAGTAGTCATGATAGTAACCGATTGCCGTATTTTGTCCCCAAAAAAACGCAACAAGGCAAATAGAAAACACCCTTATAATATTACAAAGGATTGCAATTGGAATCGCGATGGCAAACAACAGCCACTTTTTGATCATGTTTCTTTGTGTATACCATGCATATGCGGCAGCGAATGCCGTTAATGCAGTCAACGAACGAATTCCGCTACAGCTCCCTGCTACTAAAAACTGAAACTCTGAATCTTCTGCAACAGAACTCAAGGCATTGCCTGATTGAAATACCTCAAACCCCAATCCATTCATCACATAAAATACCGATGTGCTTGAGATATGTTGCAGTTTAAGAACCAGCTCTTCAACAGTTACAGGAATGGAAATTGTGAATACCAAATACCAGACAGGAAATATCAATAGTTTCGCCACCTGCCACCCCCAAACAGAATAAGCCAGAGACCATAACAAAGTAATAAACAATAGTTGCTGGGGGTATAGTAACAACGACCTCTTTGATAATAAATGAATAGCAAGAACAACAATTACGCAAAAAATCCCCAAAAATGAATAGTTTTTTGAAGTCTTCTGCAACTGCCCCTTTTGTTTCCAAAGCGCATGAGCTGCAATTACTAGAATGATCCAGCCATGCGAGACATTCCCCAATGGGTTACTGAACGAATCTAATGTTTGCCACACGATCCCATGAAACAGATAGACCGCAAGCATATATAACACTATTCCAATAATGCAACGATGGTATTTGAAAACAAATTTATAGTCAGTTACAAAAATCATAGCTCAATATATTAAATATCCCCGCCCCCTTTATGGCAGAACGCTAGTCGTAATTCTCCTTCTTCAACAATCTTATCAAACAGTTTCCAAGTATAAACATATGCCACGTTTTTAATATCACTATGAAGCCAGCGCAATTCATCATCATCTCCATAGGTACGCGGCCACCCGTTAACCTTGCTGTATTCGGGATCATTCATGTCAAAGTTTCTGAAATCCTGCCATAGTGAAACATCTAATTCAGCCAGTCCTGCCGCATAGGAGAGAGCCGGTATGCCTGATGCAAGCAGCTGATCAATCTGCACCTGTAAGAGCTGGTTGGTCTCAAGCATCCAGTCAGGGTCGTCATCGAAGACCGGCTCAACCATCAGGACGCTGTTGCTGGCGGCATTGGCTTCGGCGGCGGTGTAAAGCCGAGTTTGAAGCAGGCTTCTATTGAATCCCCAGCCCGCCCAGTCGGGGCCGCCCATGACATCGCGTCCCTTAAACACCTCCTGTTTCTGCCAGGCATATCTTCTAAACCATCCTGAGGTGGCCTACAGTGTGTTAGAGCTGTTGTTAGGGTTGATCTCAAATATCTCGTCGCCGGATGAATAAAAGTTATAGGCAACATCCAGCACCGGACCGAATCGATTCTTCCAGGTCAGGTTTGTCCGGTTATTGTCGCTGCCGATAAAGAGTTCATGCCAGAGGGCGGACCATGTGCGGGGTTCGTAGCCTCCCCACTCATCACTCACCATGGGATTGCTGTTGGTTGCAGTGTTGAAAAGTGCAGGATGGTAACTCTCGGCAGCAACTGCCGCGTTGAGCATAAAGTAGCGGTCGACCTCCATGCCATGATCGGCTATTGCAGAGCTTACAACCATATTGCCGAGGCTGTGCCCCATAATCGTGATGTTGGAGATATTCAGCGAGCTGACCGAGACATTCAGATTAGATGCAGCGACGAATGCGTTAGCAGCATCATTATGATAATACAGGCCATTCGGCCAGTTAACATCACCTTCCCATGTCACTCCCCAGAATCGGGCGTTATTTCCAGCATGAAACAGTTTCTTGTAAATTTCACACTGCCAACCCCGAGCTTCCGTTTCATTTATGTTGAACCCATGCACAAATAGAAGATTTTTATCTGAGCACAACGAATCGGGATAGCCATCAGGCTCGCCGGACTCCATAGTTCGTCCTTCTTCATCGTTGCGGATATTGACATGGCGGAACATTTTCTCGACCATGGAAAGATTAAGATTCATCTTACTTCTGGCTACAACCTTCCCGCTGTTTGTTTCACGAATCTCAAGAATCAGAGGATTATCAGTCTCCGCCGCGCCTTCTAATAGGATAATGCCTCCGCCATCATCCACAATCGTGTCAAGGAATTCATCGGACAGGATATACCCTTCGGAGGTAATTTCCTCAACATCACTCTCTTTGTGCTGCATCACAAAATTGGTGGAGTTGAGGTAGGCGGTTGGTCGGAGGTCTTCATCCGTGGTCAGTGGCAGACATTCGGTTATTACAGCATTCAGAGCATCGTCTTCGTGCCGCAGCACATAGTCAAACCCACTTTTTCCTAAAAAATCAACCATATCGCGTTCATTATCAACAGAACCATTGTCACAATCCGCCGAATAGATATGCATGTCCAGCCCGCTACAGAGTTCATCAGGCAGATCACATCCACTCTCGAAATCGTCATCATCATCGTCATTCACCCAAAAGTGGAACACGGCATTGGTCGCCGCCATAGCGGAGTCGTCTACTCCGATAAACTCGTCCCGATTATAGTTTGGAATGAGTCCAAACCTTACCGCGTTCATACTCAAACTGGCCTCGCAACTCAGCCCACTCGCATATTCACCGGTGCCGACATAGTTGTAACTCAGCGTAGCATAACCGCTACCTATGGCCTCGACATAAATCATTCTCTCAGGATACCCCGCAAAATCCGCTCCGTCAATCCCGTTTGTCGCGGTTTGACCGGCAACCAACAGCGGAGTATCGTTGGTTGAAGGCGTAGCAGTTGTCCAAACCCGGACAGCGGCATTACCACTTAAGGTCAGCGTCCTGTTCCCAGTAAAATTAACATCGTTCTTCAGCTGCACTTTCCTAAAGGCATTGGAGGCAACCGGCATGACCCAGCCATGTAAGGTCAGCGATGAAACTCCAGCATAGTCATTGCTGTTAATGGCGTTGTCAAGGTTCAGGTCAGCGAACATACGCAGGCTGAATATTGTATAGACATTCGTTCTCACTTGTGTCTCGCCATTTTCGGTCCATTGCCATAATATTTTATCTCCGCCGATATATGTGCTCGCCTGGGTGCCTTCGACATAGACGGCATCACCGGGGCCAACGGAGGTCGCCGGGGTATTATTACATCCCGCCAAGCATCTCTCCTGTTTCGGCATCCACATAGATCAAGATGGGAAAATGGCGATCATACTTCGATCCGGTGTTGTTCTTGAAATAGTTCACCCATGTCAACACGGGGTTGTTAGTGCATGCTCCATCGTGGAAATCCTCCAAGGCCTTCTCACGTACATAATAGTAATTGGGAGTAATATATTCGACATGGTTTGTGATGAAAGTTGCTTCACTTGAAGCTTCCTGATTCGAATGGTATTTTTCTAGATACTCCGTGGCCTTTGAACGTCCCGCAATCGCGCTAAGAACTACGTTGGTGCCAAGATCGAGGGGGATGTCGTGCATCGTAGTACTCCAGCGATAAATATTTGTTTCTTGCGTGTCGGCAATGGAAACTGAAACTCCATATAAACTAGGGTAACCATTTATAATGGCGGTTAAACAAAAATTCCATATGCCATAATCAAATTCTTGGTACTGTACAGTGAATTTGGATTTATCCCATAGGTTTGATATTCCAAACATCTCTGATATTTCAGTTGCCCGGTTTCGCGCTTCATCCTTTGTTACATGGATAGGTATTTCATAGTTATCATTTGAGCATTTGTCATACTGTGTGTTAGACGCTGAAACCACAGCATCAGCCTTTTTTTTATCGAAAGTAAGTTTACATTTCCCTTTTTTTGCGTTTATCATTGCACGTACAAAATTCTGATGATTGCGCCCCATAACATCATAGTGATATATCTTCATTTCTACATTGCTATAATCATTCGACCATAATTGTGGAAGGTATAAACGAGCCAATTTCTCATAACGGGTTTTTTCCTTGATGCTTAGTTTAGGAATTTCAGGACGATTTGCTTTTATCCTTGGATTAAAAATATCACCCAATAATAAAGATGTTGTAAACATGACACATAAAAACAAGCAAGATAATCTCATAATAGTCTCCTAGAACGCCTTTTTATTAAGATCCATGATGACAGAATCATCCTTTACTTTGTGATTTAACCGAGGGGCAAACCAATAATACTTTGGTTTTTCACTTTCAAGTTTTTCCTTAACAGCAATGATTGCATCCGCCACCGTAACCGGGGTGCCGTCATTTTCCGAATCCAAGGCCTCCATCAACATCTTGGGAATTGTGACCGACAACTCGCGTTGAACCCAAGTGTCCCACCCTATATAATTTTTTGCGTTTAACGCCGTCCCAATATCCATGACTGCAGTCGTTGTGACTGGTATCACCTTCCAGGTTACGGAGGGAATTGAAGGATGGCATATTGTTGGCACAGTGAGGTAGTCGGTTGACTCACAGGTGTTCATGAACACGAGGTCATAGGCGAGACCGGAAATGTTTATGTCGCTGGCCTTGAATAAGCACAACTCATATTTCGCCCCCACTTTTTTAACAATTTCGATTCCACCATTATTTCCGCCATGCCCTGAATGTATCCACACACTGTGTTTCTCCAGTTGCGCCAAAATCTGTTCCGTCGATGGGGTGAAGATGGGCGTGACCCCATACTTCAGGCGGTCGCCTGCGGACAAACCCGTTGAAACGACCGCTTGACTGGCCCGTTTGGAGGCGTGCTCCTCGTTGGACACAACCCCGGTTATGAGCATCGCGTTGCCCGCTTCGATTTCACCGGAGGCGATCTTCCTGGCCGATGCCCCAAGTGTCTCTATGTTGATCGGAATCCTATCCCATCCATACAGTTCCCCCTTACGCAACTTGAGTTTGACGACACGGACCGAGCTTTCAAACCCAAGATCAACATCGCCATCCCCATACGGGACCGGCACGACCAGAGCTGAAACATACGATCCGGCGGCATTTTGCTCGAAGGATATATCATAAGTCTCGTCCGGTGTCACAATCGACACAACCAAATCATCAGCGGCTATTCCAAAGGGCTCCATCCTAACCACAAACGCGTTATGGGCGGAGAAGGCGGGCATTCCAACATCCTCCCTTGGTTCCGAGATTAAGTAGTTGCTATGGTACCCTGGTAAGGCACCGTCACTATAAAGTTTGATCGAATTGGTTACCGGAGCTGCCTCGCCGGTGAAGTCCTCGTCCATTATCACAATGGCGACAGTTGACGTGCAATTCTGGATGTTATTTGAGAACGCGACATGCACATAGTTGCTCACCCCGTTCCATTGGTAATAGTCTATATCTTGAACCGTATTGGTATAATCCAGTTCCCATGCCTTGTAACTCTCCGTCCCGCCCCGGCTGATGCGAAGGCCGGCACTGGCACCATCGGGTTCAAAAACAATCATGTTCGCCTCGGAATCGCTGAATGAAATGCTCCGCGGTGTTCCCCGATCCTCAAACGGCACATAAGTGGTGACCCTGACATCATCAAATCCAATTGGTTGACCGGGAACAACTTCCCCATTCTCAATATACGGATAGCCGTCGGCATCCAAAACAACCGAGCACAACTCCACCTTCACACACGTCATTCCAAAACTGGCCTCACACACCAACCCCGTCGCATATTCACCAGTGCCGACATAGTTGTAACTCAGCGTAGCGGTTCCGCTATCGATGGCCTCGACATAAATCATGCTCTCAGGATAACCCGCGAAGTCAGCTCCGTCAATCCCGTCAATCCCGTTTGTCACGGTCTGACCTGCGACCAACAGCGGTGTATCGTTGGTTGAGGGCGTAGCGGTCGCCCAGACCCGGACAGCGGCATCACTGCTGCTTAAGGTCAGCGTCCGGGTTCCGGTAAAATTGACATCGTTTTTGAGCTGCACTTTTCTGAAGGCGTTGGAGGTCACCGGCATTACCCAGCCGTGTGAAGTCAGCGATGAAACTCCGACATAGTCATTGCTGTTAATGGTATCGTCGAGATTCAGGTCAGCGAACATACGCAGGCTTAATACTGTATAGATGTTGGTCCTCACTTGTGTCTCGCCATTTTCGGTCCATTGCCATAATATTTTATCTCCGCCGATATATGTGCTCGCCATAGTGCCTTCGACATAGACAGCATCACCAGGACCGGCGGAAGTTGCCTGTGCGGTCTTGGACGCATCAGTTCGTGGATGATTACCTAGAAACATAGAATGCGCCCTCAAAAACAATGCTAAGTAAAATTCGCACCGACAATCTCTCCGGTAGCGGCATCGACATACACGACAATTTTTGGAGGAATGGGCTTCATCCCATCTTTTCGTGTTACAGCGTCAACAGTGAGCAAAGTAACAACCCAACAAAGCCGCGATTCTTCAGGAATTTTCTTTCTGACCCATACAGCACGTTTTGGATCAAGCAGCCAATTCGGAGCCGAGACGAGTAGTTCCGCTTTGTCCAAACCGCTTACCTTGAATCCCGTCAGTCTACACATCTGATAATACGGGGTTTTCATCACCAATGGGACCACTTTCTCAGCGCGTCTGATCGCATCCTCTTTCAACACCTTCACACGGGTGCTTTTGGGAGCGGGAAAATTATATCGCTTACCAAAAAAATATAAGCCAATTGTTTCATGAAAAGCGACAACTATGCTTTGTTCATAGGGGGTTACAAAATCATCATAATCATATTTTCCATAACTTGGCCCCCAACGAATTTCCCAACAGTGCATATGGTTAACATTAAATTGAACTGTTTTTAATGACGCATTATCGGGAAGTTCCACTCCAAGGTTTCTGAGATAAATTTTTGCTTTATCAATTGCCTCATTAAGAGACAAGGAAGGAACAGTAGTTGGATTGTTTTTTATAGCATCAATCAATTTAAAGTTAAAATTTTTCAACTTTTTTGTTTTATAATCAAACCGCATGTATATTTTAGAGGTGTTTACAACAAGTTCATCATCCCTCATTTGAAACTCAGGATCAATCAAGACAGTCCGATGTGAGATTTCTCTTATAATATTGCTGGAAATACTCGATTCTAACTCCATGTGTCCGGCAATAGTCGAAAAACACTCCCGCACATAATTAAGGTCACTTTGTGACTCTTCTTTACAAAAACCACCTTGCGCTATAAGACAACAAAAACCAAACATCAAAACATACTTAAATATCATTATTTTATTCCATTCTTTTTTCAATATTAACATTCACATTTCCATATACTTTCATAAGCCGTGCATCATTGTCGTTTGTATGATTTCCTAGAAACACACTATGTGCTTCTTGAATAGTTCGACCTCGTCCTAAATCATCCACAAACTTTAAGTTGTTCACGAACTCCGAAGACCATATCTGGGCAGCAATCGGAGTCATCATCCATCCCCACCCCATATAGCCTACATCGGGACCGAAACAGTCCGCGAAATCACGAGCCTTCTGAGTCAATGTACTTGAGGTTCGGGCCTCATAAACAGATACTTGAGAGGAATGTGCAGAACAACATGCGTCAGCAACAACAAGACGATAGTTTAGATCAAGGGGTTCCAGTTGTGTTTTTGTTATCCCGCCATCAACAAACGCAAGTCCATTAAATTGAGAGTATGGTGTCCCATCAGCAAGGCCACCATGGCTCATGGAATACCACAACTGTTTACCTTTGATATATTTATTCAATGTATCACTGACAGAGGCGTTGTAATCGCGGATTGCCGAATATCCCATGGCAATATAGGGTTTTCTAATCCTGTTTTCGGGGTCAAGTCCCTGTCCAACCCGGTGTTTCCACGGAAGAGACTGAAGCACTACAGCATCTGGCTGTACCTTTTTAGTTTTTGTACATCCGGAAATGTTCAGAAATGCGTACTCCTCAAAAGACAGAGTCAGATCTTCTGCATCCTCATCTGTCCAGTCAATCTGTACAGCATCAATCTTGATTATTTCATAACCGGAAGGTACGTCCTCAAGGGTCACATCTTCAGGAACAATAATGAACTTCTGGTCTGAAATCAGAGAGAAGGTATTTGCGGTAAATGTCATTGCTTCATATTCATGCACACTGGTTGATAACACAAGAGAAGACACCTTCTCTGGGTCGGAAAATCCGTGGATTTTCACTTTCCACGCCAGAAAATCGGGCACCTCTATATCAGATAGTGAAGTCGGCACCGGATCATCAAAGTTTTTGAAAATTTTCGTCTGTGAACCTGTTTCTGTCACAGCAAATACTGTATTTGAATATAAACCGAAATCACTCAAAGCGAGATGCAATGAATCAGCGTTGGGTGTCAATGTTGAAGCGGCTAGTATGGAAGCTGAAATTCCAGTGGTCTGAAAACAGCATGATTTGCTTAAGGTCTCCGTCAGGTTGAAGCTGAAATCACCCTGCATACTGCATATATCAATCGCCATTGTATCTACAATGTTGCTGTTAAGATCGCTAAGCGATATTATTATTCCTGTCGGCTCATTTTCGAAAGAGAGGGAGGAAGCCGACGTTTCCCAGCAGTTATATTGAGCGTTCGTAATACCGGATGAAAAGTCCGTGACTGAAACACGAGCTAATTCAAGAACATTGCTATCATTCAGAAGAGAATCGAAAACCGTCAATGTAAATCCAGCGTTGGTAAACACAAGAGTGTCATTGCCGGTCTCCGTCAAGTTTGTACAAGAATAAAAATATTCTAAATCAACATCATCAAGTGAGTTTGTGCTAAGATTTTCAAAGTCAAAAGACAAGCATGTATCAGGCGTGTCATAAATTGGTACACCTGCATTTACCCCTGAACATGGTGTGAAAACACCAAGGTCAGCTTCTATCACTTCTCCCTCATTTTCTCCTTCAGCATAGACAAACTCCACCTTAACGACAATAAGTGTTGCGGTGTCCTCTAGATCTGTGAAAGTATTTGATCTAAGTACCACTGTATATTCTCCCGGCAAGAAAACACTTATGTCCACACCTGCTATAGAATTATTTGCATCTGTAACATCTAAGCCAGCCAGCTCAAATACAAACCCTGAAGGATCGTGACTTTCTGTTCCAACCTCAAACTTAATGTTTTGCGTACCATACCCAACAATATACTCTTCCTGAGGGAGTTTTGCAACAATCACCTCAATATCGATTTCCTCTGCGATTTGACTCACAATAGATGACACCGAAGCAAGTTCAGTAACTACTTAGAACATCACTGGTTGACTCATAATACATGACACCCAACAATAAGGGCATGAAAATGAGTAAATCAGC
>JAQIBS010000064.1 GCA_027858965.1 Kiritimatiellia bacterium | reverse complement strand
CGGGTGCCGAAACTTGGCACCAAAGGCGCCATACTGAAAAAAACCATGGTGGAAAAGCTCATCGGGCATACGCGGTATATCGGCGAGCACGGCCAGGATATGCCGGAAATCAAAAATTGAAAATGGAACGAATGAACCTAAATGGAGAAATGTAATGGGATGTTTATTTATTATTATTGCCTTGGCGGTGCCGCGCATCGTGATGTTTGTTGCCTTTCTAACGACGAACTGGTTTCAACGTGCCTTTGAGACCCGATTGTGGCCGCTCCTGGGATTCCTTTTCATGCCGTATACAACCCTCGCCTACGTGGCTGCCATGCTGAACAACAGCCACGCGCTGAACGGCAGCTGGCTTGTGCTCTTTATTGCAGCCCTTGTTGTCGACATTTCTCATTGGGGTGGTGGCAGTCGCTCATACAGGAGGAGGTCATCCAGGCGGAAAGCTTAACATCCTACGGGAATCCCCCTTGTGTATGAATTAGACGAGGCGCTTCAACCGATCCGGCATTATTACATCGGGGATGAAACACGCGTGCAAGCGGCCATGCAGTAGGGTTAGACCCTATAGTTAAAAACAGTCCTATCGTGTAACATACTTTTTGAAGTGATAACAAACACAACAAGGAATGAAGACGTTCAATCCAAACAAAAGGAGATTATCTTGAAAATACAGATTAATACAGACCACTCGATCGATGGAAATGAAGCGATGGCCCAACACACCGAAACCGTGGTGGAAAACACGCTGGGGCACCTCTCGGAACATGTCAGCCGCGTTGAGGTTCATCTCAGCGACGAGAACGGAGAGAAAGGCGGAGATCATGACAAACGCTGCATGATGGAAGCGCGCCTGGAACGCCACCAACCCGTGGCGGTAACGCAGGAGGCGGAGTCCCTTCATCAAGCCATCGAAGGTGCTGCCACCAAGCTCAAGCACGCGCTCGATCACATCCTTGGTCGGCTGCGTGATCATTAACCTAAAGCTGCTTTCAGTCGCAACCAAACGTTCTTTAAGTAATAAGTTGAAGTTTAAGTCATATGTGCTCTTTCTTAAACTTAACACTTCAACTTAAACTGCCCTGACGAAGCATGTTTTAAGTACTTCTGGACGCTCGCAGAGCATGTAAACTTGTCGTTTAAGAGTATCCGGCTAAGGGTATTGGTTAAGTGAGCCGGTTAAGTGAATAGGCACTTAAACGCCACTCTTACTCGGGTTACACTTAAATGAACCACTTTCATCGGTTAAGATGGAGCATAGTCAGATATTGAATATGAGCGGCTAAAGGAACCATATGTCACAAGGTAAACGACATCGCCAAAGGTTGGGCCGGACTGAGTTGTCCGCGAATGGGTACGACATTCTTTCGGGCAACAGGATTAGCCTTTTACAGAATGGACAAGCCTATTTCCCAGCCATAGTAGCGGCTTTTGACCGGGCCTGCCACGAAATATATCTTGAAACGTATATTTACGAGGACGATGCCGTTGGAAAACGGATTGCAGAGACGCTGAAACGGGCCGTGCAGCGCGGCGTGACGGTTCATGTGCTAATCGACGGCTACGGCTCCAAAAATCTGCCGCGATGCGTGCTGGATGACCTGCAGACTGGCGGAGTGAAGACGCTTATTTACCGACCCAAAATTTCACCTTGGACGTTTCGGCGCAGGCGCCTGCGCCGGATGCACAGAAAAGTTGTGGTGGTGGATCGCGAAATCGCTTTTGTTGGAGGGATCAATATTATCGCTGACAGTGCGAGCCCTTCCACTCCCCCCCGCTACGACTACGCCGTGGTTGTGGAAGGGCCGCTGGTCGACGTGATCCGCCTTTCTTCTCAGCAACTGTGGTCAGCGGTATCGTGGAGACATTTCCGCAAAAGAAAAATCCGGGGCGGGACACTGCCGGTTTCAACCTTCACAGGGGGGTATATGCGCGCGGCCTTTCTATTGAGGAATAATTACCACCATCGCCGTGACATTGAGGCGGCGTATATGCAGGCAATCGAGGGGGCCAAATCCGAAATTATTCTTGCTAATGCTTATTTCTTGCCAGGGCTTGATTTCCGTCATGCGCTGATGCAGGCGGCCGGGCGCGGCGTACGGGTAGTTTTGTTGTTGCAAGGCAAGGTGGAATATCTGCTCGAACATTATGCTTCACGGGCGCTCTACGGCAATCTGCTCAATGCGGGAATCGAGATTTACGAATACCGCAAGAGTTTTCTCCACGCCAAAGTGGCTGTGATCGATGGGCATTGGGCAACGGTGGGGTCTTCGAATATCGATCCGTTCAGCCTGCTGCTTTCCTGTGAGGCGA
Organism: Kiritimatiellia bacterium; assembly: GCA_027858965.1. GTDB lineage: Bacteria > Verrucomicrobiota > Kiritimatiellia > RFP12 > UBA1067 > M55B167. The sequence goes on along the minus strand of JAQIBS010000064.1, from coordinate 6,311 downwards.
ATGTGGTCGTTGAAAACGAAACATTCGGCGCGGCCTTGGCGCAAAGCCTGAAAAAAACTGTGGAGACCGACGGATGCCGGATCTTGCCAGATAACTGGAAACAGCAACCTGCGGGATTACGATTCATCAGTTGGCTGAGTTACGGATTGCTTCGATGGATGCAGGGAATCAGCGGTTATGCCCGTAAAGACAGTACCAGCTGACATATCATGTCCGGCATCAATTCATAAACAACTATCAGTAGCGTCCTATAGGACGCATAGGCTTTTAGCATTTTAGGCTGTAGGCTATTAGGTAAGATTGAGGTAAACCTTTCAGGAAATTATCAAACGACTTTCTGGCGAACAGACTCAGCAAAATTACAACCCTAAATGCCTAACCGGCTAAACACCTAAACACCTGCATCCTTTGGGATGCTTGTGAAAAACTATGAGTCGCAACCCTGTGGTAGGGTAACACCCTATAGCACCGCACGGTCGGATAATGTACATTTCATCTATGAACAAAACTAAAGAAAGAAACAACATGAAAAATAACAAATCTATCGTAGCCATCTATCCCTCGCACACAGCGGCTGAAGTGGCTGTCAAGGAACTGCAGCAATCCGGTTTTGACATGAAAAAATTGTCGATTGTCGGACGCGACTATCACACCGACGAGCATGTGGTCGGCTACTATAACACCGGTGACCGGATGAAGGTGTGGGGTAAAACTGGCGCATTCTGGGGCGGATTCTGGGGACTCTTGTTCGGTTCAGGATTCTTCTGGGTTCCCGGATTGGGGCCGCTTCTGGTGGCAGGGCCGGTGGTAAGTTGGCTTATAGGTGCGCTGGAAGGAGCAGTTATGGTGGGAGGTCTGACCGCACTTGGAGCAGGTTTATTTGGACTCGGTATCCCCAAAGACAGCATATTGCGGTACGAAACAGCGCTCAAGACCGATAAGTTCGTGCTGATTGCTCACGGCACCGTTGAAGAAACGACCCATGCCAAAGAAATACTCAGCCGCACCAAGCCGGAGTCACTGGACCTTCATCAGTAAAGTCAAGGGAGAAGAGAGTCTGATGAATGATGCAGAGCTATGCAAACGGATGGGAGAAGCCGGGCGCAGACATGTGGGGGAACGCTTTGACTACAGGGTCGTCGCCCGGAAATTCATCGATATTGTCACTCAGAAGCTGGAGGTGTTGTAACATGAAAAACACAACAGAAACAGCCCAGTGGACAATACGCTATCAAACGGCATTGCGCCGATACCTTAAGCGGGAGATGCCGTCAGATTTGCAACAGGCACTCAAACTTGGGAAAGAGGCATCCGCCCTGAATCTGGAGACGCTGGACTTAGCTTTGATTCACAAAAACGCATTAACCGGCCTTGAACCCGATGATAATTCAGATAAAACCCGGAAGCAATGGGCCGAGCAAGCAAAAAGGTTTTTTGCGGAAACCGTAACTCCTATTGAAAAAACGCATGAGGCCTCCCTGAAAGCGGTCGCCCTTATTCATAAAATCACTGAGGAGTTGCACGCACGCAATGCCGATCTGACTGCTTCGGTCAGGCTTTTGAACCAGAGTAGTGTCAAACGTCATAAGACCGAGGAAGCTCTGAATATGAGTAAAAAAAACCGCAGGAAACTGGACAGGAAATCAAAGATTTTAAACGCTCTCTTACGAAAAAAGACACGCGAAGTATTGATGATGCAAGAGAAAATAAACACGAAAATCAGTCTCGAGCTTCAAAATGAAGTTGCTCAGACCCTGTTGGCGCTCCACCTGAGATTGCTGGCATTGAAAACATCGGTCGATGCCAACACTCAAAAGATTTCAAAAGAGCTTGACGATACGCAACAAATGGTGAGAGAATCCAAGCAAAGACTGGTGGTGAATGTTGGTAAAATCCTCTGATAACAGATTGCGTAAAAAACTGAAAGCATTGGCTCAGCGTTATGAAACGGCCTTGCGCCGGTATCTGAAGCAAAATGCTTCTGATGATTTACAGACAGCAGTCAAACTGGGTCGTCAGGCTGTCGCCCTGAGGCTGGAGACGCTGGATATGACATTGATTCATGAGCAGGCTTTGCTTAAACAGATCCTGCCGGCAGAATCACATGCACCCATGAAAGTCCAGATGCTCAGACGGGCCGGAGCTTTTTTTGCTGAGGCCATTACACCGATTGAGGAAGGGCATCGAAGCGCAATCGAACACAATGACCAGTTAAACCGGATCAACGAGGAGTTGAACCAGCGAACACTGGATCTAGCCACATCCAACCGGCAGTTGAAAAAAGAGGTTAGCAGGCGCAAGGTCGTGGAAAAAACACTTCGGAAAAGCGAGCAGCAAACCACTCTTTTACTGGAGGAATCGAGGATCCTGCAGCAGCAGTTACGATTGCTCTCCCGCAGGGTTCTGCTGGCGCAGGAAAACGAGCGGAAAAGAATCAGCCGCGAACTGCATGATGTCGTCGTCCAATTACTTTCAGGGATCAATGTCCGGTTGGCAACCTTGAAAAAAGAGACTTCTGTAAATACCCGGAAGTTCAGCCAGGAAATCTCAGATGCGCAACGGCTGGTTGTAAAATCAGTGGATATCGTGCATCAGTTCGCCCGTGAATTACGTCCGGCGATGCTTGATGATCTGGGTCTGACACCTGCTCTGCATTCGTACCTGAAGAAGTTCACCAAAGAGACCGGTGTCCGAGCCAGCTTGACAACTTTTGAAGGGATTGAGAAGCTGAGCAATGCCAAACGCACCGTTATTTACCGCGTCGTTCAGGAAGCCCTGACAAATGTCGGGCGTCACGCGCATGCCAGCCGGGTTAAGGTCTGCATCCAGAAACTTCCGACAGCCGTGAGCATGTATATCAAAGATGACGGCAAATCGTTCGATGTGGAACAAATGTGGCACTCCCGCAAGAGCAAACGGCTGGGACTGCTGGGAATGCGGGAACGGGTGGAGATGGTTCGTGGAACCTTCAGAATAGAATCAGATCCAGGTCAAGGCACAACCATCCTGGTCAAAATCCCTTACAGAACTAAAGCAGCGAAGCCGGAATCAAACAGGATTTGAGTGATATGCGAACAATTTTGATTCATTACTTATGTAAGTGATATGCATCGCTGCTTTAGACAACAACACTTCGCGTTGTATAAAAGAGATGGTTAAAAGGGTTGAAGGTTAAAAATGGTTGAAGTGGTTGAAATGGTTGAAATGGCAGGATGTTCCGGCGACCCCTCTAATGTCAAATGTAGAACATGAAAAACAGAATGTGAACTGATGAATTCTAAAAAACAGATTACCGTGCTGATCGCCGACGATCACACGATCGTGCGGGAGGGTATCCGGAAGCTGTTGGAAACCGAAACCGACATTGAGGTGATCGGCGAAGCAGACACCGGACGTAAAGCCGTTGAGTTAACCCGGAAATTACATCCTAATGTTGTTATCATGGACATTGCAATGCCGCAGATGAACGGGATTGAAGCTACCCGGCAGATCCGACAGACTACACCAGATATTAAGATTCTTATTCTCTCCGCACATAGCGATGATGCATATGTGGAGAGCGTGTTGGTAGCAGGAGCAGCTGGCTATCTGATCAAACAGACCTCAGCCCAGTTCCTCGCCGAGGCGATCCGGGAAGTCCATAAAGGCAACAGTTTTTACAGCCCCTCTGTATCCAGACATATCCAGAAACGAAAAGAAAATTCTCTAAGCCGAAAGGGATTCCCAAAACCAAACGCGTCCAACCTCAGTTCGCGAGAGATGGAGGTTCTCCAGCTGATTGCCGAAGGTGACGCAAACAAACAAATCGCGAGTACGCTGGGCATCAGCATCAAAACGGTTGAGAAACACCGCGACCATCTCATGCATAAACTCAACATCCATGAGACAGCGGGACTCACCCGCTACGCAATTGCGACAGGCATCATTGAAAGCAGTGTCCAGCTGACCATAGTTTAATGTGGGCTTCAGCGTCCGCGGTCCCAGGGCCTGGGACCCTCCATGCATGCAGCGAATTAATTGCTCAGTAATCTGGAGGGACGCTGGCCTCAGCGTCCGTTAAAGCCATAAATTGACATCAATAGCCTGAATGGGCAGGCTGAAAATATCTAACACAGGCTAAGCCATAGCATACAAACTATCGTCTGATACACCTCAAATGCGTTTTTTTCCACAGAAGTTAAAAACGGGCACTTTTAGCACTTTAGAAATTTCAGCTCTTTTGTTATAATTTATGCTCAATTTTTAAGGAATACTACTATGCACCCATACAGATCACATAAATGCCATGAACTCCGTTCAACCAATGCCGGTTCCACTGCTAAACTCTCCGGCTGGATATTCCGGAAACGCGACCATGGCGGCATCCTCTTTATCGACCTGCGCGACCACTATGGCCTAACCCAGATTGTGGTTCATCCGACCCGTTCTTTCTTTGAAGAACTGACGCACGCCAAACTGGAGACCGTTATCACTGTGACCGGTGAGGTAACTCCGCGTGAGGAATCAACCATAAACAAAGACCTTCCCACCGGCGATGTAGAACTGGTGGCCAATGAATGTATTGTGGAGTGCGCCTCTGAACAGACCCCCATCTATCTTCCAGGTGATGAGGACTGTGCTGAAGAGGTACGCCTGAAATACAGATATCTTGATCTGCGCCGCGAAACCCTGCACAACAACATCCTGCTGCGTTCAAAAATCATCTCATTTCTACGCCGTTCCATGGAGGAACAGGGCTTCAATGAGTACCAGACCCCTATTCTGACATGCAGCTCCCCTGAAGGAGCCCGTGACTATCTGGTTCCCAGCCGCGTTCACCACGGGCAGTTCTACGCCCTGCCACAAGCACCGCAGCTTTTCAAACAGCTTCTAATGGTCTCAGGCTTCGACCGCTACTTCCAGATTGCCCCCTGTTTCCGTGATGAAGATGCCCGCGCAGACCGCTCACCCGGAGAATTTTACCAGCTCGATATTGAGATGTCCTTTGTGACACAGGATGAGATCTTTGATGTTGTCGAGAATGTCTGCACCAACACATTCAAGAAATTCTCAACCAAAACCGTGGATGATGCCCCCTGGATTCGCATCCCCTTTAAAGAGTCGATGCTAAAATACGGCAACGATAAACCTGATCTGCGTATCCCGATTGAGATCTTCGACTGCTCAGAGCTGTTCCTAAACTCAGGATTCAACGCTTTTGCCGGCGCTGTTAAAAAGGGTGCTGTCGTTCGCGCTATCCCTGTAAAAGGAATATCATCCAAGTCACGAAGCTTCTTCGATAAACTGGGCTCTTTTGCTCAGTCACTCGGATCGAAAGGACTGGCATACCTTGTATGGAATGGTGAGGAAATCAAAGGACCTATCAAAAAATTCCTGACCGATGAAGAGCTGGCTGCGCTGGCCGCTGCGGGAAATGTGGAAGCTGGCGATGTGATTTTCTTTGTTTGCGACAAACCAAATGCAGCTGCCAAGATTGCCGGCGAGATTCGCACCAAGCTGGGCAAAGACCTTGAGCTTATCAACCAGGATGTCTTTAATTTCTGCTGGATTGTCGACTTCCCGATGTTTGAGCTGGACGAAGAGACCGGAGCACCGGCCTTCTCTCACAACCCCTTCTCCATGCCGCAGGGCGGAATGGATGCACTGCTCAACAAAGATCCTCTTGATATTCTTGCCTTCCAGTATGATGCAGTGTGTAACGGCGTTGAGCTCTCCAGTGGCGCAATCCGTAACCATCTGCCGGAGATCATGTATAAAGCCTTTGAGATTGCCGGATACGGTCCTGAGGTTGTGGAAGAAAAATTCTCCAGTCTGCTGAACGCCTTTAAATTCGGAGCCCCGCCGCATGGTGGTATTGCACCGGGTGTTGACCGCATGGTCATGCTGATTGCCGGTGAAGATAACATCCGAGAAGTCATTGCTTTCCCTATGAATCAAAAGGCACAGGATCTTATGATGAACGCTCCGGCCGAGGTCTCCGAACGCCAGCTGCGCGAACTTCATATCAAGATCCGTGGCAAAGAGATTGAAGACAAATAAATAAATAAAAACCGCCCTTGCAATAGCAGGGGTGAGTTGTTAATATCTCAACACTTTTACGGGAGCGTGGTGAAATTGGCATACACGCAAGATTTAGGTTCTTGTTCCGCAAGGAGTGAGGGTTCGACTCCCTCCGTTCCCACCATATATTAGCCGCCGGATTGCAACTCTAAATGCGACAAAATTCATTATGCTTGACAGCCGCTCAACTCTCCCTCGAATACATCCTTCGCGGATGTGTAGTCCAAGATCCGGCGCGGATAATTATTTAT
>JAQIBS010000035.1 GCA_027858965.1 Kiritimatiellia bacterium | reverse complement strand
CCGCTCTATACTCCCCGCCCAAAAGCCCCCTGTACAGCCAACCAACACCACCGACCCGATGCTAGCCGTTGTGCGTCAGATAAAAAATCAAATTAGTAAAGAACTGGTACAGAGACTTGACCTGAAAAGGATGACTGCATCCAACACCAGCCCGGAAGAGCTGGAAAACAAGGTCAAAACCACAATCCGTACCATTATCACAGAGGTTCAGAAGAAACAACGACTGCCGAGTTCAATTAATGCACAACGTCTGGAACGCGAAATATACAACGAAGCCATGCGACTGGGGCCACTTGAAGATTTCCTTGATGATGAATCCATCAGCGAAATCATGGTCAACGGCCCCAACCAGGTCTACATCGAAAGAAATGGAAAGCTGGTGAATTCAGGACAGACTTTCATGGATGATGAGTCTGTACTGGGAGTGATTGAACGTATCGTTGCCCCCATTGGCCGTCGCATTGATGAAAGCCAGCCATATGTGGATGCCCGTCTGCCGGATGGATCTCGTGTGAATGCCATTATCTCCCCCCTCTCTCTGATCGGGCCCTGTATCACTATCCGTAAATTTTCAAAAAAAGTGCTCACCGTAGATGATTTTCTCGATTTTGGTACCTGGACCCAGAATGCCGCTGATGTATTAAAAATATGTGTATTAATGCGTAAAAACATTGTTGTGGCAGGTGGAACCGGTTCCGGTAAAACAACCTTACTGAATCTACTCAGCACCTTTATTCCCGAAACTGATCGCATTGTCACCATTGAGGATGCCGCTGAACTGCGCCTCAATCAGCCGCATGTAGTGCGTCTGGAATCCCGTCCGCCTAACATTGAAGGACGCGGTGCCATTCCTATTCGCGATCTGGTCCGCAACTCCCTGCGTATGCGTCCGGACCGTATTATCGTAGGTGAATGTCGCGGCGGCGAGTCACTCGATATGCTGCAGGCTATGAACACCGGTCATGACGGATCACTGACAACTGTACATGCCAACTCACCACGTGATGTTATCTCCCGTCTGGAAACCATGGTACTGATGTCCGGCATGGATCTGCCATCTCGGGCCATACGTGAACAGATTGCCTCAGCCGTTGATATAATTGTGCATGAATCACGCATGAGCGACGGGTCCCGCAAAGTCACCTATATAACAGAGGTAGTCGGACTGGAAGGACAGCAGGTTGTTATGCAGGACCTGTTCGAATTTAAACAGACCGGCCTTGATGAAAAAGGAAAGGTCATCGGCAAATTTGCCCCTACAGGAACCGTACCCACATTCTATGAGCACCTGGCAAGTCGAGGTCTTGACATAGACCCGCAAATATTCAATCCATCTTCAGCGGAGGCAAATCAGTAAGATCATGGCGCGGCAAAGCCGCAAACAATATCCAACTGAACAAGTAAAAAAAATGATGCGTTTTCGTTTTGGTTCGGGACTACGCAATGCCATTATGGAGCGATAGCGGCTCTAAACTTGGATATTGGGAGTTCCGTGTTGAATATTGGATATTCAATTGATAAGCAACGTAAACAACAAATAAATGAATGACAGGAATATGGCTATTCCCCTTACAGAACTCTATAAATGGTTAGCAGTCTTATTAATGGGCTGTTCTTTTGCCGGATTTGCTTGGAACCTCGGTAAATCTCTCAGCTCAAGAGCATCTGATTACTCTGACGTAATGTCAACTGAGGCATCCCGTGAATTTGAAGATCTTTTCCTTTTTATCCCCCCCAGAAAAATTGCTGAAATAGGCTGGGCTGCAGCGGGAGTTGTATTTCTTATATGTGTTATTCCTCTCTTTGACATAAACAACCCTGTGTCGACTGCAGCAGGCATTGCACTGGGAACAGTTTTCGGCATGCTGGCATTAATGACCCCTAGAAAGATTATTGTTATCCTCAAAGACAAACGCAGATATAAATTCAACATACAGCTTATTGATGCACTCAGTAATATGAGCAATGCTCTGCGAGCCGGATTCAGTATCAACCAGGCCTTTGAATCAGTTGTACAAAATGGAGAAAAACCCATTTCCCAGGAGTTCGGAGTGATGTTGCAGCAGATGCGGGTTGGAATGAACTTCTACGATGCCATGGCAAGTCTTGATAAACGAGTGGGCAGCGATGACCTTACTCTGGTTGTAACCGCTGTTGATATCGCCCGCAAAACCGGCGGCAACCTGACTGAAATATTTGACAAAATAAGTATTACCATCCGGGAACGTATGCGCATTGAACGCCGAGTACGTACACTAACAGCCCAGGGACGTCTGCAAGGCATTATCGTAGCCTGCATGCCGATCGTACTTGGAGGAATCATGACATTCATCAAGCCCGACCTCATGCTGCCTTTTATCAAATCATCACAAGGCGTAATGGCCATTGGTCTCACAGTGCTGCTGATTGGAACCGGCTGGTTCTTTATTAGCAAGATCATCAAGATTGATGTGTAAAATGGTTAAAATGGTTAAAGTGGTTAAAATGGTTGAAGTGATTGAAAGTTGAAGATCCAACGTCCAATGAGAGATAGCATCTATTGGCACATCAGCAGGTCCGATTTCCAATCGCACAACTCTCGATGCAGTCGGGACAGAGCCCGCCCCTCCAAACACAATAAAATCACCCATTTTCGAAACTGGAGGGACGACCTCCTATTCCCCAAACAATTCCCTTTTCAACCATTTCAACCCATTTAACACCTTCAACCTCTTTAACTTCTTATTCTGCTTGAAAGCAGAGGAACATATCGCTAATATATAGACATTCTTAAAGCCAGAGTGGTGGAATGGCAGACACTACGGACTTAAAATCCGTTGCCCGTATAGGGCGTGAGGGTTCGAGTCCCTCCTCTGGCACCAGTCGTAAAGCGTTTATAAACAATAACTTACATCCAAAATCAGTATCACAAGAAACTTCTTTGTGCCCGATTGTTGCCGCAAGAACAACAACTAGTCAAAAACGGAAGAAAACGAGTCATGATACTGAACTCAAAGGCGAAAACGCTAAAAAACATTCGTAAAGTCAATTATCAAGTAAATGGTAAGTCCTATACAAAGCACACTATCTGCTTTGGAACGGATGGACGCGGAGGAAAAATCCGCGCATCAAGAGCCACGCGTGATGCGGCTATCACTCACGTCAAAGAGTTCTACATCCTGCACAGATCAATAGGCGATGCTGTTGGAGTCCTGAAACCCATCGACATCTACGACGCAAAAGCCGCCTATGACCTGTTAACCGAGGCGGGCATTAAACAGACACTCACCGATACAGTGCGTCAATATCTGAGCGGTAAGACGCAGATCGCAGGAGTTGCGGTTGAGAGTCGATCACTGATTGAAGCTTACATGGAATACTACTCAGGTATCCCGGAGATCCAGCATCTCCATCGTAAATCGATTAGAGCCCGAGTCCTGCCATGGGTAAACAAATTCGGTTCAAAAAGAATGGTTTCAGAGGTTACAGCGAGGGACCTTGCTGCCTATCTTGCCCCCCTTAAATCCGGACCGACAAAAACATATAACAACAAGCTGACCTATATTAAGTCATTTCTGCAGTGGTGTGCCCGTGACGAACGCATGTATATCAAAGCTAATCCCGCTGCGGGCATGAAGGCTGATAAAATAATATACAAAGAGCCTGGCTTCGTTAAGGCAAATGACTTCGAGAGATTTGTCCGGGCAATAGAGGCAAGAAAAGACGGCAGACAAATAATGACATTTATTGCCCTCTCATACATGTGCGGAGTCCGACGCGAAGAGATAACTCGCATAATGGAAGAGCCCGAAAAATGTGTGTTGATTAATCAGAACTCCATCAGGGTCGGCAAACCTAAAGGATGGACACAGGGCTGCAAACCGCGCATCTTCACCATGCCCCCCAATGCGGAGGCATGAATAAAGTGGGGATGGGATGGAAAAGGCGATCTTTGTCGCTGTGTCGCCTCTATCTACAAGATCATGGGCGAGACCGCCAAGAAGCTCAAAATCAAACTTCCACGAAATGCAGGGCGACATACCTTCATCACCATGCACGTAGCTGCCTACGAGCGCCCTGAGATGACTGACAACATGACAGGCACCTCCAGCCAGATGCGCTCTAATCACTATCAGGGACTTACCACCAAAAAGGAAGGTGAAAAGTACTTCAGCATCATGCCGAGCTGTTAACCCCCTTTCCGCCTCACTCAGCATCATAGCCGATTGAGGCGGAATTTTTCAGCTGGGTTAACTTCTTTTCGGCGATAATTCAAGCCAACCAACTCTGCACAATGCAACCAGCCGACCTTTCCGCAACAGAAACCACCTAAATCATGCGATAAGCCGCCGAGAGACATCGCAGCCACTCATGTCATCTAACCACACCCCCTCTCAACACCATCCCCTTACAGCTCAATCTGACGCCCCCAGAAAGATCATACAAAAAGATCCGCAAGGCAATGATAACCACACGACGAAACCCGGAATAAGTATGTCATAACATTACATCACTCAAAGACTCTGCTACACGATATACCCCCGGCAAGATTATCCTGAAAAGGCGAACTGGCAAGATGAAGGTTTGCACTCAACATGCTTCCTCCATCTCTACCTCCAACCCCCACTCGAACTGAGAGATAAGATTGGGATTGGCCAGTCCCTTGATTTGATCCAGTGGTTGGCGACTGAACAGCACCACCTGTTTATAATCCGCAAAATATGCTTTGAGTAGATTGCTGAATCGATCCTGAAGGCACTGACGGAACAACCCCAGCTCCTGAAGGTTATCAATAATTATAGCATCGGCCTGGCTGAATTTTTCACGATACTTATCAGGGTAACCTTTCTGTAACGTAACAAGATACTCCATACAGAATTCACTCGCAGTGATTTTGATAACTTTCTGATTTAGCCTATTCTTCAAATGATTCAGAATACATTCTTTTGGGTCTTCCGCTGAATCTGTGGGTAAATAATGCTAAATAATGCTTAAAACACCGGGCATAAACCTCTATTATGTTGTAAACCAAAACGACACTTTAGAGAGAGACACCCGGTGCGA
>JAQIBS010000034.1 GCA_027858965.1 Kiritimatiellia bacterium | reverse complement strand
GGTTAGGGGTCAGAGGTCAGAGGTCAGAGGTCAGGGGTCAGAGGTCAGGGGTCAGAGGTCAGAGGTCAGAGGTCAGAGGTCAGAGGTCAGAGGTCAGAGGTCAGAGGTCAGCTCTGATAAGTATGTTCTTTGTTCGCCCCAGAGAAAACAAAAAAAACACATCAACATAACATATTAATGTGTTTTTAAATGCGTTTATCTTCGTCAACTATTCACTGCCGACTGAACACTGAACACTGTAGACTGTCGACTGTCGACTACCCGTCAAACAGATTGCGGCCGGCAAATTTCGCATCGCAGGTAAGCTGAATTCCCAGCTGACGCATTCCAGCACTATCACCCGGTGTCGGAATATGTGTCAAATGAACATCACATCCACGCAGGTCACCCAACCACTTTACGGCAAGTCTGGCCACAGAACTTGTTGCAGCACTCACACTCAATGCAATCAGCATCTCCTCCAGGTCAAGAGTTAGCTTGAGCCCTCGCAGAATTGTATGCTTCATATCGGCAATCGACTCAATAACAGCCGGTTCCAACAGATCCAGCTCATCAGGAATATGTGCCAGCTGTTTAATCGCATTCAGAATCAAACACGATGAAGCATGCATTAATGAAGAATTCTTTCCCGTCACAATAGTGCCATCCGGAAGTTCCAGCGCAGCTCCGCAGACAATGGAATTATCCCCTTGCGCCTTAACAAGAGCTCTTTCCATCGCTTCACGCGCAGGTTTAACCACCTTATGCACATCATCAGGGTTCATCCCCAGACGCATAACAATTTTTTCTGCGCATTTAACAGTGTCTTCGGTAACCAGCCCCTGAGCGTAATCACAACGGTAATTATAGACACGCCGGGCAATCTCATTCAAAGCCGCCTCTCGCACCAGCTTATCATCCACGATGGCAAACCCGGCACGATTAACCCCCATGTCTGTCGGAGATGAATACATGGAGGGCATTCCGGTAATTCTCTCCAGAATACGCTTCAAGATGGGAAAGCTTTCTACATCACGATTGTAGTTAACGGCACTCAGACCATGCGCTTCCAGATGAAACGGATCAATCTCGTTATAGTCCGCCAGATCAGCGGTGGCAGATTCATAAGCTATATTGACAGGATGATCCAAAGGGATATTCCAGATGGGGAAGGTCTCAAACTTTGCATAGCCTGACTTTTTTCCCTGTAGATGCTCATGATAAAGCTGATTCAGACAGGTCGCCATTTTCCCGCTGCCCGGTCCGGGAGCAGTGACAACAACCACAGGGCGGGTTGTCTCAATGTATTCATTAGCCCCAAAACCCTCATGACTGATAATTTTATCAACATCATCGGGATATCCAAGCGTGACGCCATGAGCATACACCTTGACACCCCTGCGCTTCAGCCGATCCATAAACTGGACCGCCGCAGGCTCGCCGGCAAAGCGGGTCACAACCACACCGGATACAAGCAGATCACGTTTCCTGAGATCATCAATTACCCGCAGAACATCAAAATCATAGGTAATACCAAAATCAGCACGCATCTTTTTACGGACAATCGCATCCGCATGAATACAGATAATAATCTCGGCATCATCCCGCATGCGTTCCAACAGCCTGATCTTTGCATCAGGATCAAATCCAGGCAGGCAACGTGCCGCATGCATATCAGCTATCAACTTGCCACCAAACTCAAGATAAAGCCGTCCTTCGAGTTTAGCAGCCCGTTCCAAAATATAACGGCTCTGCTCTTCCAGATATTTATCGCTATCAAATCCTAATTTGTTCATTACTTAACCTTTTTTATTCCAGCAATATGTACACAATTTCTCTTCGCCAATTCCGATAGCATCCAGCAGATCATCCAACCGCTGATACTTGACACTTGTGATTCCCAAATGCTCAGCAATTCTGCGGCACATCTCCTTGTGCTTATCAGAATCAGGATCCAGATACTCGGCGGGAGGCTCAACTTCAGCGCCCTCCATCTCATTGATTTTTCTTCGGGCAATCAAATCCAGTACTGATTTTGAACGAGAGAAGTTCAGGTAAGGGCAGCCAAACAGCAAAGGAGGACATGCAGCCCGCATATGTACCTCTTTAGCGCCAGTCTCAAAAACTCGTTTAATATTATCACGCAACTGTGTACCACGCACAATAGAATCTTCACAGAACAACAGCTTTCGATCTTTAATTAACTGAGTTACAGGAATGAGTTTCATGCGGGCCACCAGATTACGTGCATTCTGATTCTGCGGCATAAAGCTGCGTGGCCAGGTGGGAGTATATTTCACAAAAGTACGCCGGTAAGGTACGCCGGAGGCAGCGGCATAGCCCAGCCCATGGCCAATTCCTGAATCAGGAATTCCACAGATAGTGTCCACATCAATATTTTCCTGCGCAGCCAGCTTGGCCCCACAGGCATTGCGTGACTCCTCAACATTGCGCCCCTCATAGGTTGAAGCGGGATATCCATAATAGACCCACAGGAAGGAACACATCTTCATCTCTTTTCCACCGGCATACAGCTGCTCTATACCATCCTCGGTCATCAGAACAATCTCACCCGGTGTCAGATCTTTTTTATGGGTATAATCCAGATTGAAGAAAGAGCAACTCTCCATGGTTGCAGCAAAGCTTCCCGCCTTACTGCCAATAACAATCGGAGTACGTCCATATTTATCACGAGCGGCATAAACACCATCTTTGGTCAAAATCAGCAGAGAGCATGATCCCTCAATCTGATCCTGCGCATAGCGGATGCCTTCAGTAAAATTCTCCTTGCTGTTAATAAGAGATGCAACCAGCTCGGTCGGGTTCACCTCACCCTCGGTCACCTCCGCAAAATGCCCCCCTTTTTCATTAAATGCACTCTCTGCCAGCTCTTTGATATTATTGATTCTTCCAACAGTCACAATGGAATACTTCCCAAGATGCGAAACAATCAGCAGAGGCTGGTCATCAAAATCACTGATCACACCAATGCCGTAATTACCGGACATCCTCTCCACATCATCCTCGAACTTGGAACGGAACTGGGTTGTCCGAATATCGTGAATATATCGATCAAACCCAAGCTTACCCTTGTTCACAGATGCCATACCGCCACGCATTGTTCCTAAATGCGAGTGATAATCCGTCCCGTAATATAGATCCGTAATACAATCATCCTTTGATGCCACTCCAAAAAAACCACCCATGCTCTATCCCTATTTTTTAATGTTCAGCCAAGTTTCAAAAAATATCACACTCCCCGATATGCAAGAGTTAGTGACCAATAAACGCAATATTTTTTTAACAGAAAAAATCAGCTTTGTAAAACACATTCAGGGATTCTTTACTTTATTGTAAATAAAAAGCGACAATTACAAAAATAACAAAAAAAGCAATTTGTTTTACGACAATAATGTTACACATGCAAAATTACTGCTGAAATTCTCCGCGTCTTACAACATGCTTCAAAATTGTAGGATGCATTGACAGATCCGACAGTTCTTAAGCGGGTAGCGTTATGGGCCAGATGGGCCGAAGGGGCCTAATGTGAGTCGCCTCACCCACAAATTCTGCGGAGGATCCACAAAAAACGCGCCCCCTTTCGGAGACGCGCAATAATGGGATATCATTTAGTCAACCATTTTAACTTACTTCATCCAAGGTGGTACATTCTGTGGTTTTTTGCTTACCTTACCCTTGCGCTTCCGGACTTTCTCACCCGGAGCCTGGGACTTAGGCGCAGCGGAATCACTAGCGCCTGTTGCACGTGCTGGACGCTCAGTTCTTGCTGGACGCTCGGCTCTCGGATGCTCACCTCTTGGTGGTCGTGCAGGACGTGCGGGACGTGCTGAGCCTCTACTCTCGCCCTCAGCTCTTGCTCTGTTCTCAGAAGCAGAACCGGAAGCACTGGGGCTCTTACGAAATCCCGGCTTAGAGCGATTTGTACGATCAGGCTTAACCGCTCCACGATTCTTACCGCGGGTCGGGTTACGGAAACGCTTGAAACGCCCCTGAGGTTTCTCTTTGGCTCCACCACCAAAAAGAGATTTTTCTACAGCTTCATCATGGTAGGGCTGCTCTTTGTCACGAGGAATCTCTTTTTTAAGCAAGCCTTCAATCCCTCGCAATAAATTACGCTGGCCCTTACTGATGAACGAGATTGCGGAACCTTCGGAGCCGGCACGCGCTGTACGACCAATCCGGTGGACGTAGGATTCATTCTCTTCAGGTAAATCATAGTTAACCACATGGGTAATCCCGTCGACATCAATACCACGCGAGGCAATATCAGTTGCAATCAGAACGCGCATCTTGCCCTTTCTGAAATCATCCATTGTGGAAGTTCGCATTCTCTGGGTTTTATCACTGTGAATGGCCGCAGCATAAATTCCGGCTTGGCAAAGTTTCTTGGCAATCGTATCTGAACTGTGACGCATTCTCGCAAATACAATCACCCTCTTCATCTCAGGAACATTATCCAGCAACCAGATCAACAGAGCGCTTTTCTTGCCTTTGTCCACAAACATCAGCGATTGATTAATTTTATCAACCGTGGGTGTTCCCGGATCAATCTCAACGTGAGCCGGATCATGAACCATCTGATTCGAAAGCTTCATCACCTCTTTAGAGAGTGTGGCAGAGAAGAACATTGTCTGACGCTTTTCAGGCAGAGCCTCAAGAACACGTTTTATATCAGGCAGAAAGCCCATATCAAGCAGACGATCAGCCTCATCCAGAACAAAATGTTCAATTGCATCAAGCGAAATATAACGCTGATTCATTAAATCCAGCAGCCGACCGGGAGTTGCCACAACAATATCGGCACAGTTGTTAAGAGCCCGAACCTGCGGTTGCTGACTCACACCACCAAAGATAACGGCAAATGAAATTTTTGTATACCGTGCGAAAACAACAACACTTTCAGCGATCTGAGCGGCCAGTTCACGTGTAGGGGCAATTATCAGAACACGAGGTTTTCCGCGTTCAGATTTTCCGCCTGATTCAAGCAGACTGTTAAGGATTGGCAACAGAAATGCGGCGGTCTTACCTGTGCCCGTCTGAGCACAACCGAAAATATCTCGTCCTTTAATAAGTTCCGGGATAGATTGTTCCTGTATGGGAGTGGGGGTTTTAAAACCCTGTGCCACTGCCGCATGTTGTAACAAGGGGTTGACACTGCCAAAGACCGTTTTAGCGAACTCCTCAGGAATTTCTCCTTTTGGTGTTTCTAAACGACGTTTGGGTTGATTTTCGGCTAGACCCGGATGACGGTTCTTCCGACGAAAGTTACCCCGCTGACTATTGCCGCGGCGGTTATATGAGTTTTCTTTTTGCATATGAGGGGCGCTTTATACTCTTTCCCCGCCTGTATGTCAAGCAGAGAGAGAGGAATTGTAATTATGAATAATAAGATATGTAGTATCAATTTTGAGAACAAAACATCAGAAGTTGACTCACCAAAAAAAATCAGCATCTTTTATTCTTAGACCTGATTTCAGTTACACGAATGCACTGATTCGCAGATGCTCCCCTAATAGCCACTATTGCGGAAAACATAAGGAGGTGATACTATAAGGCAATTAAGAGAAAGATCCGTAATGAAAAAATGTCCATTCTGCGCTGAAGATATCCAGGACGCAGCCATTAAATGCAAACACTGCAATGAGTTTCTGGATGGGTATCAAAAGCCGACAGCACAGGGAAACAATATCCCTTGGTATTACCGTACTACCTTTATTGTCATCTCGGTTTGTTGCGTAGGTCCCCTAGCTCTTCCGCTTATCTGGTTCTGTCCTCAGGCAAACCGGGTAGCAAAGGCATTATGGACAATCCTTATTATTATCCTAACCTATGCTTCCGTTATTGCTATGGGTAAACTCATGGCTAATATTCAGGAACTTTATCAACAGATGAATGCATTTTAATTTCCCGTGTCTGAATGAAAGGACAAACAACATTGCGCAAAGCAGAACTTATTACAACCGAGGCTAGACTTAAAGAGGTTTCAGATCTAATTCTAAACACTTCAGCAGTTGCAGCAGATACCGAATTCTTCTGGGAAAGAACATTTTATCCAATATTAGGAATGGTGCAGCTTGCTATTGACGATGGCTCCTGCTGGCTGATTGATACAGTGGCCATTCCTGACATAAGCGCTTTAAAACCCGTACTGGAATCAGAGAGCGTAACTAAAGTTTTACATGATGCCCCTCAGGATCTTGGCATTCTGGCACGGGCAGCCGGCGCTAAACCACGTACAATCTTTGACACCCGGGTTGCAGCAGGCTTTGCCGGATTTGAATCAACCTGCTCACTGCAGTCTCTCCTACGTGACACATTGAACATCGAAATATCAAAAGATGAAACCCGTTCAAACTGGATCAGGCGCCCGCTTAGCGAAAGCCAGCTCCGCTATGCGGCGGGCGATGTTCTATACCTTCTTGAATTACGCAAACACCTTATTAATGCTTGCGCCAACGATACAACCAGAGGGTGGTTGGAAGAAGAAAGCGCTCAGCTGAATGAACCCTCTATCTATCAGGAACGCGACCCTAAAAAAATGTTCCTACGGGTAAAAGGCGTTTCGTGTCTTAATTCACGACAACTTGCAATTCTCAGAGAGGTTGCGGAGTGGCGTGAAATGGAGGCCAGGCAGCGAGACTGGCCGCGCGGTCATGTGTTGCGGGACCCCGTGCTTATTGCACTGGCGCAACTTGGTTCAACAGACCCGGAAGTTGTCATAACCATATCGGACTTTCCCCAGCGAATGCCCAATGATATTATTGCTGATTTACTTACCGCCATCCAGCGCGGATCAGAGCTGCCCGATGCAGAGTGTCCGCAACCAACAGGCAACTCCTTTGCAAGACGTCAGCATCTTAAATCGCGTACCAAACGACTGCTGGACCATATACGCAGCAAATGCGTAAGCCAGGGAATTGATCCCGCCCTTGCCGCATCCCGAGCTGAAGCTGAATCATTTATCCAACGGGCTGATGCCGAAAGCAATTCTTCGCATAAACTAGCCAAGGGTTGGCGCAAGGTTATCATAGAGGGCTTTAATCCCGCCTAATGCAGCGGACCCTCAACCAAACTAACCGTGTGTGATCGGCGGCAGCTTTACTTTCTCTTTAAATAGTTGTGCGAAATCCATCACTGCATTAGTCAACAACACTTCGTGTTGCATAGAAAAAATCTGCGCCATCCACGCCTCTTGTCTTTTTTTTTCGGGAGGGCGAGACTCCGTTCGAGCCGTAAAAAGGGCTATTTATATCTGAGTTTAACGTAAATCGATCATTCGGTATCGCTATCGGTATCGGCATCGCTACTCGAACTACATTTTGAGCCCGATTCCGAGTTGCAACACATCACTTAAGGTTTGCGGGCATATTTACGGTAAGTTGTTTTATCCAGAGTCGGAAAATCTGCCGGGACCGGCGTTGTAACCTTTCCGGTGGCAGCCCACTCAGTGCCACGCATGAAGGTCACGATAAATCCAACACCTTCACATGACTTATCATCATGTCCAAGACAAGTATGAAAGACGCGGCCCTTACCGTAGTTAATTGTCATCAACATAGGCTCATTACGTGCGGCTTTCTGCAGGGCAGGGGTGTCACAGGCTGTTGCCAAAACCGTCATCTGCTCGGCAGGACCGCGAAGATATGAGTAACATTCATCAACGGAAGTTTTCCACTCTTCAGGAAATCCCTTGGTGATGGGATGTTCAAGATTACGCATCGTAATCTTAAACTCATTCTTCTTTCCGTGAGCTCCGCACTTGCCGACAGAGTTATCTCGGATCTCTTTGCCCTCATTATTTAAATAGACATAGGGGCCATTCTCAGGAGTACGACCGCCCCATCCGCCGACACCGATCATGCGATTATACTCCTTCCACTTTGGAAAACAGTTATCCGCAGCATGGACAACAGCCAACCCGCCGCCCGAATTCATATACTCCTCAAACGCCCTCTGGGTGCTCTCAGGCCAATCCGCTGCCTTATATCCGAAATTATTGATCACAACATCATACTTGCTGAAATCAGGTTTAAATTCCGGATCTGTTTTAGGCTGTTTGAGCTCCTCACTCGCATTAGCACCTGCCAACGGAAGAAACTCCTTAAAATCACCAGCTTTCCAAGTATACTTTGAACGCACAACATCAACTGTATACATACCTGAATCTTCCAGATAGTCCTTCATCATAACCGTTGTTTTCGGCCAGGCTCCATGATTATTCTGACCATCAACAATCAAAGCTTTAAGTTTACCCGCTGCGATGGAACTGAGCGCCAGCCCCGCTACAATAGTTAATACAAGCGCTTTTCTCATTTTCTAACACCTTTCATTACTTCTAAATGCAACAGCTCAGTTCACACAAAAATGCATAATGCGAAGCGCCTTGCGATCTGGAGAGGGGCCTTCCAGCATACGCAGGGTCAACGTGTGTTTTCCCTGTTTAAGATTATCGGCAAACATCACGGTGTAGGGATAATGCAGTCCCTTGCTGTAATTTTTATAGAGATCTATGCGTCTGTAGTCACCACCGTCAACAGAGCACTCGCACACACCGGCATCGGGCCCAGCGGTGATAAAAGCGCCAATCGCAGTGCCTGTAAACTCCAGCGTAAATTCAGCACCGGCATTTTCCAGACAGAGAGTCGGGCAGGAGGTATAGCGACTGCGTTTGCCACCCTTGAAACTCTTCCAATCCGGCACCTTGATCATACAACCGCATTTCAGATCTGCATCGTTAATATCGACAAAGCGCCCGTTAAAATAACTCAGCTTATCCAGCGGCTGAGGAAGCGGATGCGCAGCTACCTTCGCATCCCCCTCGAGCGGCTCTTTCCAGAGGCGGTTGAACAGCTCATCAATCATAGAGGCCGCAATCGCATTGCCAAAGGGAGAGGGATGCACTCCACCGTACTTCTTCCAGGTCAATTCCCCATTTTTGATCTGCATAGCCACTTCATTCGCTAGATTGATCGTAGAGACCTTATACTGCTCAGCCACCTTGGTATGCTGTTTGATTGTAATCGGAATTCTGCCAGTCTGAAGTTCACCCATGATATATGGATTAACAAAGAAGGTCATGACAATATCCATCTCCGGATTGACCATGCGGGCATGCCGGATAACCCCCTCCATTCCGCGAATGCAGTTTTCCGGAGTGTGGTGCGCGTCCTGATCGTCGTTTACCGCATACTCAACAAAGAGCATATCGATCTTACCCTTGCTCAACACATCGCGCTCCAGACGGAAGGAACCTGTGGTGGAGCAGGTTGAGCTGATACCCGCCTCAACAAAGGTGAACTCTGTTCCAGGAAAGCGTTTCTGCAGAATCTTGCAGACCATGGGGCGATAGCCGTTCATCTCAGTGATGGAGCCGCCAAGAAAGGCGACGGTAGCCTTGCCCCCCCCGTCAAATTTTATACGGGTATTATCCAGCGAACCACGCGGGATGACGTTATCATCGAAGGGCGCGGCGAAAACGCTTGAAATAAACGCAGTAAATGAGAGTAAAGCGATACATAATCTTTTCAGCATTTGATTTTTCCTTTTTGACCGAGTGACCGAGTTTAAATGACGCAATGACCAAATGACGCACGACGCAATAAAGGAAGGGGCCGCGACCTTGCTGCCCTACAACCCCATGCGCTATGCTCCATGCCCTATGCGATGAGCGCAAAAAACTCACTTAGCTTCCAGGAAAACCGCATGGCCACCGCCCTGCGCCAGGACGGCATCAATCACATCGCCCTTGCGCACAGTGACTGTGCGCACCTTATAGGCCTCACGGTTCTTTTTGTAGTTTGCATCCGGGCCATCTTCATAAACAGTTGCTGTGTACTCAACACGCTTCTTAAGAAAGTCCAGTTTGATCTGCGTTGTCAGCCCCTTCTCGTTACATGCTGTACCGATCCACCAGCTCTTGCCGGACCGACGGGCTGTACTGATGTACTCCCCGATTGCGCCATCCAGAATAATGGTCTCATCCCAGGTCATCGGCATAGTCCCGAGAAACTTAAAGAGGTCAGCCTTAGCCATATAGGCCTCGGGCATATCAGCCACAATAGCCATACCGGTAAAGGTAATCAACACACGGGCGGCCTCAGCAACTACAGTTGAATCAATCGGCAGGAAAACGCGCGGGCGTCCCTTCTCAATACCATTCAAAGCAAACATTCCATTACTCATATCCAAAGGACCGGTCAACATGTTGACAAACACCGTGGTACAGAAAGTAGAGGGAGAGAATGAGCGTTTGGCATCAGCCTGCGCATGACAGAACTCACGCGAAAGATAATTAGGCCAGGTGCGACGGTCGCCTGAGGGCGGAACCGGACCATCATGGAAATCGCATACCAGTTGATGTTTAGCACAGGTCTCTACAATTTTACGTGTATCAAGCACCTTCTGCTGACCCTTGCCGCGCATAAAGCCATACTTAATTCCAGCAGCGCCCCAGCTTTTATAAGTTGCCAGAGTCTCATCAAAATTATAATTCACCTGCGCACGGTCATTGATATAGAGCAGAATACCGACATTCTTATCGGTGGCATATTTAATCAATCCGGGCACATCAATAGGATCATCCCAGTTGGCAGGAGCTGGAGGAAAATCAATACCGCCCTTGGCATTCTGAACACAGAGAGTTTTGCGGCTGGTCACAGGATTGGAATCCTCATGAAATTCCTCTCCATACCAGTTGGCATCCAGCAAAAGATATTTAACTCCATATTCTGAGGCAAAATCAATCTGACGTTTCCATGATTTCATATCCAGCTCATAAGAAAATCCATCAGGCGTCTTTGCACCCCAACCGCGCCAGTCCCAAAGAGAGAGGCCTGTCTTAATCCATGAGGTATCTTCAATCTGACAGGGCGGATTGAGATTTACCAATGCATTATTAGTGAGCAAAGAACCAGCCGTTTTGCCAAGCAGCAATACACGCCAGGAGGTCTTGACAGGAGCCGTAACCGTATTCTTTCCCATCATGGTACGGATACCATGCGGGGCAATGCCTTCGGGTTTAATATAGTTGAAGTTGTAGATAGCTGCTTCAAGCACCGAAGCATAGCAATCATCAGCCACCTTCATGGTCAAGGGAAAATGGCGCTGATCAGGAGTAGGCTTAACACTCTCAAATTTACTAACGAGCTGCGGTCCGTAATTAGGATACTCCCCGTTAGCACACCAACAGGTAAAATCCTTTGCAAACATGAAATGGGTGTTATCCTCAGAGACAACTACCTCACCCTCCTCCGGTAAATGGTAACGGACCGCCACAGAGTCATCATAAGCACGCACAATCACCATGAACTTACGGCCAAACATGGCGGCCTCCTGTAGTTCAAGGGTCAACTCGTTATAATGATTGCGGATCTTAGAAAATTTACCCCAGGCCGGAGTCCATGTATCATTCACGGAAACAACCGAGGATTTCAGAAGCATAAACCTCTTGAAAGGACGTTCCAGAGTTAGACCCAGAGGTGATTCGACAATGATATCAATACCATTATAGTCAACCGACCATTCAACCTGTCCGTTGTTCATACCGACATTCACCTCAACCGTTTTATCAGGAGATGTTAATATTTTCGCCTGTACTACAAGAGCCAGACAAACCGTTAAGAGTGATACAATTAATTTTTTCATTTGTTAATAGTATCAGATTGAAGATAAGGTACAAAAGGAAAACACTGTCCATATTACAGGAAATGTCAGGGTATACACCACTTTACAGATGCACCCGTTTTTAACAGGACAGGGCGTAACTTCTCAATAACCCACTTTAAGACAGGCTAAAGCCTGGACAACAAACAGATGCATTACCAATCCCCGTTTGTTGTTCACACTTTAGTGTGTCCTAGTTCTCTGACCGGTTATTGAGAAGTTACGACAGGGCCTCCTACAAAATTGCATAACACTCCGTTTTTTGGTATTCTCCATTCTCAATTATTTAAAGGAGAGATCTCATGGCACTAGGCGTAGGAATAGTCGGGCTTCCGAATGTTGGAAAATCAACACTTTTTAATGCGCTCACCCGCGCTCAGAATGCGGAGTCGGCTAACTATCCATTCTGCACCATTGAACCGAATAAGGCCTCGGTGCCGATGTCGGACGTGCGATTGCAGAAACTGGCAGAGATCGCCAATCCTGAAAAAATTATCAAAGCCACCGTCGATTTTATCGATATCGCCGGTTTAGTACGCGGTGCCAGTAAAGGAGAAGGTCTGGGAAACAAGTTTCTGGCCAACATCCGCGAAGTGGATGCCATCCTGCATGTTGTACGCAGCTTTAATGACGATGATGTAGTTCACGTGGAAGGTGAGATTGACCCAATCCGTGACATCGAAATCATCGAAACCGAATTAGTGCTAGCTGACATGCAATCGCTTGAAAAGCGTATTGAGCGTATCTCTAAACAGGCACGCGTCGACAAAGAGCTGCGCAAAGAGGTGGAGGCCATGCAGAAGCTGCTGGTGCACGTTGATGCAGGCAACCCGATCCGCACCTTTGTACGTGAGGAAAATGATCCCATCCTGGTGACATTGAAGGAGGCCCAGTTCCTGACCGACAAGCCGGTGATCTACTGCGCTAATATCGGCGAAGATGATCTGGAGACACCCTCTGATTTCGTTCAGAAGGTCAAGGATTTTGCCAGCTCCAAAGCTTGTGATGTAATTGTAGTCTCAGCTAAGATGGAATCTGAACTGGCAGGGCTATCAGATGAAGAGCGCGATGATTTTCTCTCATCCTACGGACTGACTGAAAGCGGACTCGACAAGACTGTGCACATGGCCTACCACACGCTGGGATTGGCAAGTTACTTTACGGCCGGCCCAAAGGAAGTTCGTGCCTGGACATTCCACCGCGGCTGGAAGGCCCCCAAATGCGCCTCTGTAATTCATACCGATTTTGAACGCGGATTTATCAGAGCTGAGGTCATTGCCTACAACGACTATATAGAGCACAGAGGAGAGGCCGGATCAAAGGCAGCCGGAGTGATGCGCGTTGAGGGTAAAGAGTATATCGTAAAAGATGGTGATGTGATGCACTTCCTCTTCAACGTATAATGCGCTCGCCGCGCATTATCTGATTCCGTTGCACGGAATCGTATTGTGGAAGGGCCGCTTTATTAGCAGCCCGCATTCGCGGGACTGATAATTGCTTCACCAGAAAAGTAACTCCTTACGCGCCCTCTTCGAGAGGCATGTCTTCAACAATAGGCGGCAGGGATATAATCTGACGTATCGAACGGATCTGTCAGATTAAAAGCGAAGCAACCTCACAACAGGTCAATTCGGCCCCATTTTGTGATTCCACCTCTCACATTCCACTTCCTGCATTCAACGTCCCTGCGGCTCTGCCGCAGGCGTAGGGTCTTCTGAGAGAACAGTTACACCGGGAAGGCGTTCTGTAGCTGAGACCCAGCCATTTGTCCACTCAGTACCGGGATTAAAACTTTCCGGATCCGGCAGAATATCATCAGCCGTCCCGCGCTGTTTATCCGGACCACACGATAGAACGACCGGCATCTGCCCCGCTTTTGCTTCATAGATAAACGGGGTATCCCATGGGTCTTTACGCAACAGGTTGATATAAGGGCCAAACCACTTAGGCTCTCCTGGATCACGAACCAGTGCAGCCAACCCTTGATCCATAGTTGGAAATTTTCCCACATGAAACTGATATCGTCCCAGCGCCTCGGCCAGAACATCCACATGTCGCATACCACGCTGAAAAGGCGATACCTTCTTGCGGACTGCTGATTTTTCAGCCGCACTGAAAAGAAGAGTTCCAACTAGCACAAAAATCACCATCACCCCAAAGTAAAAGGTAGGAGTCTTGAAAAGCGAAGGAGAAATCTGCCCGTGCATCTCACTCCTCTTGCGCTTATAGTTGCGCTTAATACGCTCAATTGAACGATGTCGGACACGATGCTTTTCGCCCACAGCTTTTGCTATGGATTTATCCAGAAAGGTGGTATTGATCGCCATATAGCGTCCGCAATGCGGACACTTTGGCTCCCGTAGCTCTTCAATATCATGCTTACAGTATGGACAACGGTAGTGCATTGTTAGTTCGTTAGTTCGTTAGTTCGTTAGTAGCTATTCTCTCAACTTCTTGTTGTTTATGCACGTTTTTCGAACCGCGAATCTCCGCGAATCTCTGTTGCGCTGAGATTTTTTTTGACGCTAATCGCTAAAAATTCTAAGCGCAGGGGTTTGTTGGGCTGCAGTAATAATTTACTTGATGTGGCAATTTCAAGTGATTAACGACCCCGCGTAGCGGGGATGAAATTGCCACATCTATTTGCGGAGATTGGCTCTCACTTCGTTCGTTGCCGTCGCTTCGCGCCAGCCTCTACCTTCGGTGGTCGCGGTTAAAAATTGGTTGCGGCTCCGCTTAGTTATTGAGGCAAGCAGGATGCTTGCTCTACTTTTCTCCACAATATCCCGATTACATCGGGATAGTCCGGTTATAAACCTGACCAATGCTATTCCGCGAAGCGGAATCACATAATGCGCGATAAGCGCATTATCAGGGGTCCAGGTTTTCAAGCTCACATGTATCAAAATCTATTTTCCGATAATAGCAATCACGCGGTTCGCCCTTTTGATTATTGGTATGGCAGATATTTCCACGACGGGGGCGGACAATATATACCAGAGAGTTCTGC
The DNA here is from genome assembly GCA_027858965.1 of Kiritimatiellia bacterium. Taxonomy (GTDB): domain Bacteria; phylum Verrucomicrobiota; class Kiritimatiellia; order RFP12; family UBA1067; genus M55B167. The sequence goes on along the minus strand of JAQIBS010000034.1, from coordinate 15,223 downwards.
TCACAATTGACACGGGCTTCCAGCAACTCAAAAGTTTCTCCTGAGCTTTTGCCCTTTTCCCACAGGACTTTGCGAGATGTGCTCCACAGCACAAGCATACGCTCTTTAAAAGATTTCATCATTGCAAATTCATTGGTATACGCAACCAGAATAATCTCTTTGGTATCAGCGTTCTGAACGGCAACCGGTATCACATCCTTGCAGTTTTCCGCAATCTTGGCAACTTTCTCAAAATCCAACATCAACTTGCTGCCCTCTTCCAGCTCTTTACTCATCTTCTTTCTCCATTATTCAGTGTTCAGTGTTCAGTGTTCAGTGTTCAGTGTTCAGTGTTCAGTGTTCAGTGTTCAGTGAAAAGCGTAATCACTTGTCCGCAAAGCGCAAGGCAAAAATTCGAAAATTTCACATCAGGTCAAAAGCCCGCACTCCCGCATTTCAGAACTTCTTAAACCACTTGAACCGTTTCACCCGTTTCAACCGTTTCAACCATATTTCAATTGGCTTCCGCCAATATACTCTCTCAGTATCGAATCACCGGGAACGGTATCCGGAGAGAGAGATGTGAAATTAAACAGAAATTCCTGTAACCGGCGCGCCTCAATATAGGCGTCGTCCCATGGTTTGACCTGATTCAAAAGTGCTGTAGCTCGCGATTGTAATACAGCCAGTTCATAATCAAGTGCCGAATTAAACACGGCATCCGCCAAATGCTGATAGGGATATATCCAGCGGTGTTCGCCACGCATAACCGAACTCCACATATCAAGTGTATGCATAGCCGACCTGTTACGAAACTGATGATCCCGCACAATTCGTCGAATAACCCTTGCATCATTAGTTGAAATCCGATTATTAATATCAACTGAAATCTGAGTCAAAGCGTTAACATAGATCAGAAACTTATCGTCTTTAGGGATATCAGAGGTCAACTGCGGGTTAAGACAATGGATGCCCTCCATAACAATCACACCATTAACATCAAGCTGAGTACACTCTTTCTGATCAAAACCACACCTGTTGATAAAATCAAAGCCACGCATTTTGACAGGCGTACCTGCCATTAAACTCACCAGATCATTATTCAGACGCGGCAGATCCATCGAATTGATATGCTCATAATCCAGATCGCCATTGGCATCTCGCGGATTCAGGGCATCGCCGACAAAGTAGTTATCAGTTGAGATCAGAGTCGGTCGAAGTCCATTAACACGCAGATGGGTCACCAAGCGCTTGGCAAATGTCGTTTTTCCCGCAGATGAGGGACCTGCCACCAGCACCAGACGCGCGGGCGTATCGAGAGTGGCAATCTTATCTGCAATTTGAGATATCTTTTTATCGTGCAACGCTTCAGCAGTTAAAATAAGCTCATCACCGCGTTTATCAATAATTGCCTTATTCAGCTGTCCGACAGTCGTTACACCAAGGATCTCCCCCCACCGCATATGCTCGCGGCACACATCCAGGAGATACTCATGCTGGGCAAGTTCAGAGAGCACAGAGGGATTTTTTTCATCTGGGACATTCAGAACAAAGCCCTCTTTATGAAAGATAAGATCAAATAGTTTCAAAGCTCCACTCTGACGCACAAGCGGTTTTTTACTTAACTCATAAAACGCCCCGCAACGGGTGAGAGCAACATAAGGAGGATTTCGATGCAGAATTAAATTTAATTTGTCACCCTGCTCATTTTTCTTTAAGCGGTTTACAGCATCCTCATAGGAAAAGCTTTCACTGACAATAACGACATCCTGATCGATAATTTCTTTCAATGCCTTTTCTATAGAAGAAAGAAACCCCTTATTCCAGACAAATCCTTGATCAGAGCTTTCAACTGAACAGAAAAGAGCGGGGCCTATCGAACTGCGAATACGCCATTTAATTGCTGGAAACTGTTCGTGAATAATTTTAGCCAGAAAAAAACAGAGAGAGTCACGGTATATCTGCCAGCCATACTTGCTTGCAATACTTATGGGTTTAAGTCTGGAATCCGAGAGTAGTGGAGCATAAAGGGGCTGCACCATGTTATTAACGATGGCACCAATCACCGGCAGCCCATTGCTGTCAACCGATGGCAGAAGATCACCCACCGGTGTTGCAGCCGCAACTGCAACCGGGGCATCTCCGTTTACGATAATTGATACCGCCTGCATTTAATCGGCTCCCCCGTCTTTTTCTATTTCAGGTTCATCTTCATCATCCTGAAGCTCCGGGTCAATATAAACCATGCCCGACGTTTTCTTCTTCTTCGGGGCGGCAACCGGCTCTTCTGTTTTCTCTACATCAGGAACAACAGCAGTCTCTTCAATTTTTTCCACCTCAGGAGAGGCAGAAGAATTCTCATCCTCTTCATTCTCCTGCTTATCCGACGTAGTATCACTCTTAGCAACATCCAGATCTTCAGTAGCCGGCTCTGTTTCCTCCATTACCATATCCTCGAGGGCTCCCTCAAACAGATCATAAACAAGCAAGCGACAGTCAATCGGTCCATTATAAAATGGAACCCTACGACTTGAACGCAGTCCAACCATACGCGACAGTTCCATGCTGCCTGTGAAAACACAACCGGTATAACCGACACAGCGCTGCTTCAGAAAATCACCGATTCGTGCATAGAGCGCAGGAAGTTCATCACCATCGCCAAGGCGTTCACCATACTCGGGATTCATGAAAACAACGCCCTTCTGCTCCGGCACCTTAGTAGCGGCAAAATCACATTGAACAAAGGTAATATACTGGGAGACACCAGCGGCAATCGCATTCATACGGGCAATTTCCACAGCCTCATCGCTCAGATCAGAGGCAATAATAGGAGGCAGACCTTCGGTCTTCTCCTGTGCCTTAGCCTCGGCTACCATACTTTTCCAGATCTGTTCAGGAGAAGCACCGAAACGCTTGCGCACGCTGACACCGGCTTTTTCTCCGGGAATGATTTGACGATAACCATTCAGTGACATAAAACCGAAATGGCTTTTAAAGCTTCCCGCTGCACGGTTAATCGCTATCAGGGCTGCCTCAATGGCCGGGGTTCCACTACCGCACATAGGAGCAATAAAGGGAGAGTTTCCATCCCACCCGGACTCCAGAACGCACGCCGCCGCAAGAGTTTCCTGCATAGGTGCCTTCCAGGGCAGCTTACGATATCCACGACGGGAGAGAGCCTCGCCTGTAGTATCCAGATAAACCTCCAGATTATCATCCTCCCAGTAGATAAAGATTGATGCTCCGATAAATTCACGGCCTGAGTCAGGACGCAGTCCGAATGCAGAGCGCATACGGTCAGCAATCGCATCCTTGGCCTTCAGTCCCGGCATACGTGTGTCGCGGACACTGTCGTTATACACAATGGAATTAACCGTAAAATATCCCTCTGGTTCGAGAAACTGATCCCACGGCACCTCATAAATATCATTATATAAATAATCCAGATTACAGCAGCGTGTCCGCATCAGAGGCACCAGCACGCGATGAGCCGTCCGCAACCGAAGATTGAGCTGCATTATATCGCGCAGACCTCCGTTAACGGTCACGGTAGTATCACCACGGTTCGTAATTGTATATCCCATTCGTTCCAGGTGCTTGGCGGTCTGTGGAGCCAGTCCCTTAGCACATGAAATCACAATAGGATGAGTATCTTTCCAAAAATCCATAAATTTCTCTTTTGAATAAAATATTAGGATATCATTGCCCCTCGGCAAAGTCCAATCCATAGTTATGCTTGTAACCCGAACGACAAGAGTGATTCAGCTACCAGATCCGTCGTGACATCTAATACTGCATTACCATTTTACAACCATTGGTTCATCACGGATATTTCAGTCTTCTCAAAATCTTTGACGTTGCGTGTTATTATACAAAGATTATGCCGCTTGCATTGAGCCGCAAGAAGAGAGTCCATAACGGGAAGAGTTATGCCTCTGTTCTTGAGTTTCGATACCATCTCACCCCAGATGATCATTGTCTCAGCATCAATTGAAAGTGTCCGGTCTTTGAACCTTAATAACAGTTCTTCATTAAACCATCTTTCAAGCCTATCTCTTTTTCTTCCATCCGTAACACACACAATACCATTATTTACTTCACCTATTGTAATAACGCTTATTGCAACATCGATGTCATTCATGCCATTTAGAAAATTGATTACCTTCTGGCTAGGGGATTTTTTTGTGAACTCCGATATGACACATGTGTCAATAAGATATGTCATAGGTCAACCTCCCTTAAAGTTGGATCTTTATCACGCTTTATTTTAAGTTCAGAACTCAACGGAGAATCACGCAGAAAATCACCAAGTTTCTTCTGTTCTGGAAGTATACTTTCGTAATCCTTAATAGACATCATAACAACCACCTTCTGACCGCGACGGGTAATCACCTGTGGTCCATCATGCAGAGTTTTGTCAACAACCTCGCTTAACTTATTTTTTGCTTCCTGAATTTGCCATGTCATAATAAGCTCCTGTCTAGACTGTCTAGCTGATTTATATTAAAGTTTACAATAATTTATTAAAGATTGCAAATAAGATCGCAAATTGCGTAAATGAGAAAATATTCGCATATCACATGGTTTAATCCAAGAAACGGGAGGCCCCGCCCGCAGTGGTTCAGCTCCTCCTGTGCCCCACTGTCACCGCGTGCCGGTCCTTCGCTTAATTCAGATTAAGTGGCTCTGCTTCGCGGAGCATTTGCACTGTATCCGGGATGGCATCGAGGTTCGTGACCGGATAGTACGATGCGGACCTACCGCCCGAGAGGTCCACCACCAGGTAGACACCCTCGGTCACCGGTGGCGCGTTCGTCACCGCCGCCACCACCCGGTAGCACATCGGCACCGAGCAAGTGTAGCTGCCCGTGGCGAACTGTGCGATGTTATCCAAGCCTACCCATGTGTTCGTCCACGGTCCTGCCGGCGTCGGCGCCCATCACCAGCAACACCGCCGCCAACACCCATCGCCGTGTCCACATGCTTTTCATAATACGTTCTCCTTTGTTGTTATCCAACACTCAATATCAGCTAACTGTTTAGTACAATAACTTAAGCTATTTGGAAGGTCAAAAGCTTAAGTGAGAAAATCGTTCAAACAGCACGCTTCCGGCTTCGAGCTTCGCTTTTACGCCGTGACAGGAAGGCTTGAACTACATGCGGTTTTATGTTTGTAGTCCAGCCTGGCCCGCAGAGGTTATTGAGAAGTTACGTGCAGCGCAACGATCTGCAGATGCGCCGATTAAAAAGCTAATCATTATCCTCGTCTGGAACTGTTTAGATTAGGATTAGGATAATGATTAGGATAGGTTCAACAATCTCAATCTGTAGCGTTGGCTCTCAGATCCAATTACCGAAACCAATTTTTGGCTCTGAGAGCCAACGCTACAGCAAATAAACATTGTACGCAATTTTCGGTGTTCATTACTCAGCAAAGAGCGGAACCAGCTCCGTAAATGAGACCCAGCCACTGCCCAGAGCATCGACCGTTACCCGCAGAAACCTGGCTTCAGTATCGAAGCGATGTTTGCTCTCGATACGCACCTCATGAGAACCTTTCTGATCAGCAACCACATCCCATTTTTTACCATCCAAGGAGATCTCCACCTGATAGCTGAACCAGGTGCGGTTTTTCCAGAAGATATTCACCCCCTTAAGCTGCTTTACCTCAGTAAATTCCAACTGCCACCACTGCGGCACCGAACCATTGCTGCCAGCCCAGCGGGTTTTACGACTACCGTCAAGTGCATCCTCCGGCCAGTTATTCCTCTCAAAGGTTGAGGCGCTGACCTTACCCAGCTTAGTTAGCGGTCCCTTTCGCCGTCTCGGTTTTGGTTTCTTATAATTCGGGTCATACTTCGGATTGTCCGGCATCATCTGGGCTCCGACATCCTTGCGCCAGGCCACCAACTCTTTCAACAAATGCTGCGCCTTCTCCGGTTGCTCTGCCGCAAGATTTTTTGTTTCGTAAGGGTCATTCTTGAGATTATAGAGCTCCAGCGCGCCATCTTCAAAGAACTCAATCAGCTTCCAGTCACGATGCCGGATGGCCCCGTAGGGCTTGGTGCGATGGTAGTGAGGATAGTGCCAGTAAAGCACATCACGATCCAGCTTCTTTGAACTACCGGTCAGCAAAGGAACAATACTGATTCCATCCATGTGCTGATCAGGCTTAAGCGGCAGACCGGCCATCTCCAGCATTGTGGGATAAAAATCGGTACCAATCACCATCTCATTGCACATTGATCCAGCTCTTGTCCTGCCAGGCCAATTAACAACAAACGGCTCTCGCGTTCCGCCCTCATGCGAAAATCCTTTATACCCCTTTAAACCGGCGGTGGTTGTATCATAGTTTCCTCCATTATCGCCGGTCAGAATAACCACGGTATTGCCAGCAACCCCCATCTGCTCCAGCTTGGCCATGATACGCCCGACGCTCTGGTCCAGGCTCTCAACCATTCCGGCGCGGGCCGGGTTAATATACTCATTCTTTTTATTCTCAAACGTTTTAGCCTTCTCCGTATATTTTTTCACCAACTCCGGCGGTGACATAATCGGGCCATGCAGGGTGTAGTAGGCAAAATACATCAGAAAGGGCTTGTCTCTCTTTGTCTTGTCCAGATAATCAACAGCCGCATCGGTCAACTTATCAGTCAGAAAATCGCCGGGTTTACCGTTATCCAGGTTGGGCATATCAAAGGGGGAAAAATATTTCCCCGGTCCCTTAGGCTGTCCCCACTCGCGTCCGCCGATATTCACATCAAACCCATGGCTGGTGGGATAGTGCTGATCAAAGTCATCCTGTCCAATCGGCATCAGGTGCCACTTACCGAGAAATGCCGTTGCATAACCAGCCTCTTTTAAAGCCTCAGGCAGCAGAATACGCTCGTGGTCAATTTTGATCTTCCAATCCGGCACTGATAACTTTGCATAGGGCTTTTTATGGCCGGCGATCCAGTCGGTCAGATGCAGACGGGCTGGATAGCACCCGCTCAGAATAGCCGCCCGGCTAGGTGAGCAGACAGTACAGGCGGCATAACCATTGCTGAACATCATCCCCTGCGAGGCCAACTTATCAATATTGGGTGTTTCATTAAATTCAGCGCCGTAGCATCCGAAATCACCCCAGCCCAGATCATCAACCAGCAGAAAAACAAAGTTCGGCTTTGACTCTGCAGCAAACAACATTGTCGGCAATAATAACATTACCAAAACTCGTATCAATTTCATAATCAACTTCCTCCCTTACCTATTTTTTTATTTATCCACAAAGAACGCATGGAACGCAAAGATTATGATTAAGATTGTGATCATTCTCAAACCTATCAGTCCCGCGAAGCGGGCTGCTAATAAACCGGCCCTCCATACTGCTATTCCGCGCAGCGGAATCGTATAATTCGGTGCGCCGAATTATTTTCACAGCAGTCCGTAACCAATACCGGCAATAATCCCCAGACCTAACAGATAAAACGGCTTCATGCGGGTGTAAACCGTCAACAAAAACGCACAGATAACCACGCCCACCGAGAAACAGTCAATTGAACTCAAATAATTCCGCGCCTCTGAGTCACCGCAAACACTACTGACAACCAAAAAAGCTGATGCCGTAATAATCAATCCGGTCACAAGCGGACGCATAATGTTAAATATCGAGAGCATACAATCATGCTCCCGATAGCGACTCCAGACCTGACTGGCGATATTGACACAGAAAAAGGAGGGCATACAAACAGAGATTGTGCCAGCTAATGCACCCAGACAGGCCATCCACAACTGACCAGGGTAAGCATCTGCCATAACTGTATACCCGGAAAATGTGGCGGTATTCACAGAGATAGCACCCGGTGTGATCTGCGCTACCCCAAGTATATCAAGAAACTGCTGTGAATTCAACCACCCCAGACGCTCCATCTCCTGCTGGATAACCGGTATCATTGCCAGTCCACCCCCGACAGTCAGGATACCTATCTTAAAAAAAACAGATATAATCTTTAGCAAAGTCCCCATATTATCCTTTTTCTCCGCAAATCAGCTGACACCTATCGTCTGTTAATAATTATCAACACTCGCACTGGTATGCTTAACCGGCACATCAAAAACAGCGACGTAATCAATTCCGGGAGTCTTTGCTTTTACTTTTAACTGCCAGTAGTGTCCATTGCTATTACCAGCTACTGTAGTGGCTGGTTTATTATACGGAACGGCAAATTTAACCGGCAGAACCATCTCTGTCCCATAATTATAAACGCTGTCAACATGGCGGTTATCGTCCCATATAACATCTCTGTGAGTAGTGGAGTTTTTGCCGCTGCGGGTTGTATATTGATGGATACACTGCAAAGTAAGTTCAAATCCGCCGTTGGCTTCAACCACCCTTGAAATCCTGATACTACCTGAGACAGAACCACCCAAAACCCCTGGAAAGGGAGACAGTTCAAAGGCTGATATCCCGTATTTATTGAACCGCAATAACATATACCCGGCGATTGTCGCTGATATAACTCCCGAAGCTGTAAACAGCCAGAAGTAAAGAGGAATATCAGCCAATGCAAAAATAACCAATGCCTTCCAGGTCATCCAGAGGGTAAATGCATTCCAATAGAGAGCCACTGCGACAGCCACCTTATGAGAGGCCCCCCCCCGCATACGAATAGATGGCTGCTGAAATTTCTCGGAAGAGGTGTCCGGAACCAAAAACATAAACATCCCTGAAAGCACTATGGCAAGACCAACGGAGCCAAAGACCAGCACAAAAAGTGCTTTAAACATCAAAAGAGAAATGCGCGGTTCCTTGACAAGAATTGATTCAGCTGGATTTACAGGATTAACCCAGCAGCTGACAGGTTTATTTCCCACCTTTTTCTTTTTCAACAGTTTGTGTAAATCCCTGTGAAAAGAGCCGATATTATCAGATCCGTTAGAGAGTGTAACTCTATTATTCTTATACTTAACGCCGTTTACTTCATATTCATAGTCAGCAACCACCTTATACGAAACACTACCCTTATCCCCCCTATGACGCTCCAAATCACAGGAAATAACCCGGGCCGGACATTCATCCCATTTCAACATTCTCTCCGCATTGAGCATTGCCGAAATAGAGAAAAATCCCATAACAACACCCACTGCTAAAAAAACAGCGCCAAATAAAGTCAAAAAAATGCCACCCTTTTTTTTCATATGATCACTCCTTGTGGTTGATTCATTATCTCTAACTATTGACCCCATACGCAACAAAAAAAAGGCAGTTTTAGTTGCTATAATTTCAACTTCTTGTTATTTACAAACGTATTTATCCAGAGACACAAAGCCCACGGGGATTATTGCTACGTAATCATTTAGAGCAGGATTAACAGGATCAACAGGATTTTTATAAAGAAGGCTTGGCAGCCTTCTTGCTCCGTGCCTTTGTGTCTCTGTGAGAGATAACCTGCGAAGTAAAGACATCCTGTAAATCCTGTTAATCCTGCTCAGACAAATTGGTTGCGGCTCTGCCTCGCTACGAGCTCTGTGGGTTCTGCGGGAAATTATCACTATTTACCACGCTTGACTAAAAACCCATACTATGAAAAAATATTATACCTTTTTTAAGAAGGACCCGGTTTGTAAATTAATTTTAAGGATCACATAAAAGATGTTAAAGAAATCCAAAAAAGAGAAGCCATCAAAAGAAACAAACATCAACCCCGATGCCAGCGAATCAAAAAAGGAAAAGGTTGAGTCTACTGATGAGAGTGTAGCTAACGCCACTGACTCTAAAACGGACAAAGAGAGTGCCAAAGAACCTGAGTCCGCAGAGGATGAAGCCACCCGAATCAAAAATCAATACATTCGCCTGATGGCTGACTTCGACAACTACCGCAAAAGACAAGCCCGTGAACGAGAAGAAATTGTTAAGCGCTCCAATGAACGGCTGTTGGGTGATATTCTCCCCGTGGTTGATCACCTGGAGCTGGCGTTGACAAAAATTACTGACCCGGATGACCCCTTTACGGCAGGTGTTAAGTTGGTCTTTGATCAGTTTCAGGGAGTTCTCAAGCGTTGCGGGTTGACACCCATTGAGGCCAAAGGCGAGGAGTTCAACCCGGAACTGCATGAAGCCCTCTCATATATTCCCTCGCCCTCTGTCCCGGCAAACAAAGTAATTGATCAGTTCCGCTGTGGCTGGGACCTCTCCGGTCATTTAATGCGAGCTGCACAGGTAATTGTTTCCAGCGGCAAACCTGACGCTGATGCCGAACAGGAGTGCGTCTCTGACTAAAGCAGCGGAGCCGCAACCAAATAAGATAACTACCAAATACGCGAAAAACACGAAATTTGTTTTTGACTATTAGTTATACGGAGAAAGAAGACTTCCTTCTTTCGTATTTTTAGTGCTTTTCGTAGTTTAAAAAACATGCATAAATAACGAAGATTTAAAAAATTATGGCTACAAAACGCGATTACTACGAAGTTCTGGGTGTTAGCAAATCATCATCAGAAGATGAGCTGAAAAAAGCTTATCGTAAACTTGCAATGCAGTATCACCCAGACCGCAATCCAGACGATAAGGCAGCGGATGAGAGATTTAAAGAGGTTTGCGAAGCCTACGAAGTTTTGAGTGATTCCCAGAAACGTCAGAGATATGATCAGTTTGGACATGATGGAATGAAATCCTCATTTGGGCCAGGCGGCTTTGACTTCGGACGCGACTTCACTCATACAGGTGATTTCGGAGATATCTTCGAGTCCATCTTTGGCGGTGGGGGCTTTTCAGATGTATTCGGGGGAGGAGGACGCAGACAGTCCCGTAATCCGAATGGCCCTCAGAGAGGCGATGATCTGCGTTTTGATCTGGAGATTGATTTTGAAGAGGCTCTTTTCGGTTCCGAACGTAGCGTTGATCTGAAAATTAACGACAGCTGCACCACCTGCAAAGGAACCGGGGCGGAATCAGGAAGCGGACGTGAAACCTGCCGCCAATGCGGTGGTCAGGGATTTGTAGTGGCCGGAGGTGGATTTTTCCAGGTCAGACAGGCCTGCCCCATCTGTAAAGGTGAAGGCAGTATCATTAAGAACCCATGTGAAACATGTCACGGTAGCGGAAGAGTCAAAACCCCGCGACACATTGCCCTGCGTATTCCCAAAGGCGTTGAAACCGGATCAAGGCTTCGGCTGTCAGGCAAAGGCGAAAGTGGTCTGCGTGGAGGACCGGCCGGAGATATCTATGTTGTTCTGCATGTCAAAGAGCATGATGTTTTTGAAAGACATGGTGATGACCTGGCCTGTTCAGTGCCGATATCCCCTATTACAGCCGCTCTTGGCGGAGAGATTCAGATTTCTACTCCTGATGGCTATGCTCGCATCAAACTCGCGGCAGGCACACCTAATGGAAAAGTACTCCGACTGCGAAACAAAGGCATGCCCAGCCTGCACGGACGCACCGGCGACCTGCACCTGCGTATAGAACTGGAAACACCAGCCAAACTCAACTCTAAACAGAAGAAGGCCCTAAAAACATTTATTGATGAATCCTCTGAAGCAAACTTTCCTGAGGCCGCCAAAATCAACAAAAGCATCGAAGCTTTTTACAAACGGCGTGATGCTTTAATAAACGGTTAAAACAGTTGAAATGGTTAAAGGGGTTAAAAAGGAGATGCTCAATTAACTATAGACCTGACCGCTCAGTAACTGCGATATTGCGTTATGCGAGAGTGCGACTCACAACTCAGCTGCCATGCCACATGACTCAACCACTTCAACCTTTTTAACGATTTGAACCACTTTAACTGTCGTAATTTTTTTGTTTTTTTTATAACAGAAGCTGAGCGACAAGCTACAAATGCACCGATGCCTTGTCCATACAGAACAGCTTTTAAACGGCGCTCTCACGTTCAACAAAGAAGAGAGCCGCCACCTTAAGACTGTTTTACGCGTTAAGCCGGGCACCCAAATCGAACTTTTCGATGGTAAGGGGAAAACCCGCCCGGCATCCATTACCCTTGCAGAAAAAAACTCTATCTCCATGCAAGCCTGCGGCGAAACGGTTCTACATCCTGCCCCGACCTGCGCTATCACACTTTTCGTGTGCATCAGCAAAGGCAAACGCATGGACTGGACTGTTGAGAAAGCCACGGAGATCGGGGTTTCTCAAATCGTTCCGGTTATCTCTGACCGCACAATTGTACGCCTCTCACCAAAAGAGTGTGAGAGTAAAGTAGAACGATGGAAACGGGTGGCCGAGGATGCCGCACGCCAATGCGGAACCGCATGGATCCCCGAAATATATACACCTCTCTCATTTATCGAGGCACTAACAATACTACAAAAAAACAATCCTGTTTTCACAGCAGCCCTGACAGAAGAGGCAGTGCCGTTAAGAGATGCAATCAGGGAATATTCAAATACTCCCCCTTCCGCCGGCTGGTTTGTGGGACCAGAGGGCGACTTCACCCCCGAAGAGCTGACTCAACTCCACGAGCACAAAACCCATTTTGTCAGTTTAGGCACCAATGTTCTCAGAGCGGAGACTGCAAGTTTATATGGTCTCTGCGTACTCTCCTGCGCCTGGATGTAGGGTGTCAGGTGTCAGGTGTCAGGTGTCAGGTGTCAGGTGTCAGGTGTCAGGTGTCAGGTGAAGCATAATTACTCATGCCTGCACTCGCAAGCCATACTTCCCATCAATCCCATTACTCCCATCTCCCATCACTCCCCTTATTCCCATCTGGCCCATAACGCAAACACCGCACCCCGAAGCCCGTCTACTGCACCGCAGCAAGGCTCACATCTCAAACAAACAGCAGGCTCAGTGCAATCAGAGCGGCTAAGAGCACCCGCCACCAACCCGAGTTGAGAGCTAAAGGAACAAGTCCCGCACTTACAACAGCAAGCACAACAAACACTCCCTCACCCGCCCCCGGATGTTCACAGAAGCGTATCAATAAAGCCGGAACAACCGCGCATAAAACAAGTAAGAGAGAAGCTGTAAATGAGTTAAGCAGCCATAAAAGATGGTCCCTTCTTGATGCAAGGATAAGTGTTTTATCACTCCGGGGAGTTAACAATAAAGAGGCAGAGATGATAACGGCACACTGTAACAGAGGTGCCCCGTCACGACAACTTTTCAGCAAAGAACCAAATCCTGAACGATACATGGCCAAAGTCGTCAGCAACAACAGGGGCAAAAGATAACTGAGATATCCACGGATAGCACGCCGCCAAAGGGGATGCCATACGCTTTCTCCACAGTAGGGACACGTATGATAGAGGACACCGGATTCACGGTCACATGAAACACAAAATCCATCTTTCAGATTTATTTTCAAATTTGTGACCTCAGCACTCATCTATGCGCACAAAATCAAAGGCCGGTTCTTCATAGGGATGAGCCTCTCTGAGAGCGGTCATCACGGCCTTAACCCGGGCATCCTCGCAGATCATCTCAACCCGAAATTCAGCCACATGTTCATCAACAAGCTCCTCCCCCACAAAAGGGTCACTTCCCTTAAGCGGCCGGAACTGTCCCGTGCCACAAACCTGCCAGCAACAGCGGTCATAGTTTCGATATGCACCGGCTCCTGCGGTAAACAGAGCATTCTTTACACATTCCAAATGCGATTCAGGAACATATAGCGTCAGCTTATACATAAATTTAACTCTGAGCAATATCTTTAATCGCCTGCACAAATTCACTCACGTCACCAAAACGCCGGTAAACCGAGGCAAAGCGAATATACGCCACTTCATCAATGGCGTGTAGCTTTTTCAAAGCGGCCTCGCCAATCTCATCAACGGTAATCTCCGTACGATCACCAAAACTTTTTATGATCTGATCAAGAAGATCATGAATTTGATCGGAGGTCACAGGACGTTTTTCACATGCTCGCATTAAACCACGCTCAAGTTTGATGCGGTCAAATGGCTCCAGCCGTCCATCACGCTTGACGACCTTGAGTTCATCACGCACAATCTCTTCATAGGTTGTAAAGCGATGATCACAGGCAAGGCACTGACGCCGTCTTCGAATAGCTTTATCTTCTCGGGCGGCACGACTATCGAGCACCTTATCATCATTACTGTCACACTTGGGGCAGCGCATAAACATTCCTTATTTTAGAGAGCATCAAGGATGCAGAGAATCACGCCCCGGTTACATTCATAACTCGGTCGACAATTGAATTAACATTCAGATCTCTCACAATGCAATTTTGAGGGATACTGAGATTAGCAACATGATCAAGATCCACATTCGGCATATCCACACCGTAAATAACAAAATTAAGTTCCGCACCGGAAGGTAGGCGTTTAAGCATTGCAACCACCTCATTAGCACTCATCTGATCAAGATCAAGACGCATCACAACGGCATCAGGCTTAATCGTAATAGCTTTTTCGAGAGCCTCAGCCCCATTCGAAACGCTCTCAACCTGAAATCCGGATGCTGTCAATTCACTCTGAAGCAAAGCTTTAAGCTCCTGATCCGGCTCTGCAACAACAAGCCTACGCAAAGGGTTAACCGGACCGGATTTATCTCTTCCAGCAGCCTCAATAAAAAGAATACGCCCCACCTCCATCAGGAGGTCTGCCGGATCACAGGGTTTTGCCAGAAACGATGAAATTTTCTTATTGGAAAAATATTCAGCCATTGCAGAACGGGCTGTCAAAACCAGAACCGGATAGGCTGTGCTACCATCTGGGTTTGTAATACGGTCAAGAAATCCCTTTCCGCCCATTCCCGGCATACCCATATCAAGAATAATCAGATCCGGTTGAAAAGGGCGCATCTTAATCAGAGCATCCTCACCGCTGAATGAGCAAATAACCTCATATCCCTCGAATTTCAAAAAATCACCGAGGGTATCCAGCAAACTCTGGTCATCATCAACCAGTAATATCTTACGTTTATTATTTTCCATATTGCGGTATATTTTACTCTTTCACTGTAACAAGTTCAAGTGGATGCTTTGAAAAATAGTTTCTGCGCAGTTAAAATGGTTGAAGTTGTTGAAAAGGTTGAATTGGCTGAGTCGTGTGGCACGGTAGCTGAGTTGTGAGTTATGAATTGTGCACACATAACGCAATATCGCAGTTGCAGTGCGGTCAGGTCCATAATTAATTGAGCGCCTCTTTTTTAATCCCTTTAACTATTTGGGTCTTCCGCTGAATCTGTGGGTAAATAATGCTAAATAATGCTTAAAACACCGGGCATAAACCTCTATTATGTTGTAAACCAAAACGACACTTTAGAGAGAGACACCCGGTGCGA
>JAQIBS010000033.1 GCA_027858965.1 Kiritimatiellia bacterium | reverse complement strand
TTTCCCTTGGCAATCGCGTCAACTACTTGTTGTTTGAAAGCCTCGCTGTATTGTGTTCCATTCTTATTCACTTTGGTGTTTTCCTTCCCAAAGTGACAACCTATATCAGGACCGGACATCTCTCTTCACCCTTCACTCTTCACCCTTCACTCTTCAAACGAGGCCAGCAGTTTTTCAAGGCGTTCCAGTGTTGCAACCAGCTCATCCCTGCGCTCCTGCTGCTGTTTCACAATGGCCTCCGGGGCATTTGCAACAAAACGTTCATTGCTCAGCTTAGCCTCAACTGTTTTCAGAAAACTGCGATTTTTGCTAATCTCCTCTGTGACTCTCACCTTTTCACCCTCAACATCAACCAGACCTTCCAGCGGAAGATAGATGGTGCCCAGCTTGCCAAGAGTTCCCGGCATTGCCTTATCTCCGCCACCTGAAGATATCTCAACATCCTCAGATCTCAGCTGTTTTTTAAGGCTCTCTAAATCCACAGAGAACTGGTCAGCTACATCCTGGTTAACAGCCTCGATAACAAACTTCACGAATTTGGATGGGGCAATGTTGTACTCCGCCCGCAAAGCACGTCCAGCGGTGATCATCTCACGCTTGGCAGCAACAAAACTGACAATATCCTCTGTCAAACCCCACTCAGAGCTCTGCTGCTCTGAAAGTGCAACCGGCCAGGAGGCTTTCATGATTGTCTCATCTGCGGTTCCATACCCCATCTCATGCCACAACTCCTCAGTAAGGAACGGCATATATGGGTGTAGCAGTTTGAGAGACTTTGCAAAAACATTTGTCATGAGAGAGAGCACCTGAACACGCCGTTTCTCATCATCTCCAAACAGATCCAGCTTGGCATACTCAAGATACCAGTCACAGAACTGATTCCAGATAAAATCATAAATCACCAAAGCCCCATCCTGCAGACGATAGCGCTCCAGATGCTCGGTCATTTCCGCAACTGCCTTATCACAGGCAGCCAGCATATGACGATCATCCGCACGCAGCAATGCAGCTTCAAGCTCCAGCTCTCCCGCGGCCAGGGAATGCCAGTCAAGCTCCTCAACCTTCTCCATCTGCATCTGCATAAAGCGGGCTGCATTCCAGATCTTTGTGCCAAAATTACGCCCGATCTCAAACTTCTCCATGTTGACATACACATCCATACCAGTGGATGTGATCTGCATCATGCTGAACCGCAGGGAGTCCGCGCTGTACTTCTCGATCACATCCAGCGGATCCATAGAGTTACCCAGGCTCTTGCTCATCTTGCGACCTTGATCATCGCGCACAGTTCCATGCAGATAAACATTATCAAAGGGAATATCATCCATGAACTTACAGCCGGCCATAATCATACGAGCCACCCAGAAAAAGATAATCTCCGGAGCTGTCGCCAGATCGTTGGTGGGATAGTAGAAATCCAGATCCTCTGTTTTCTCAGGCCAGCCAAGGGTACTGAACGGCCACAGCCAGGAGGAAAACCACGTATCCAGAACGTCTTCATCCTGGGTAATCGACGTAGATTCACACTTTGTACAAACTAGAGGGGTTTCACGAGCCGCCCATTCAAGGCCGCAATCCGCACAGGTATAAACCGGGATACGGTGCCCCCACCAGATCTGACGCGAAATACACCAGTCGCGGATATTCTCCAGCCAACTGAAATAGACCTTCTCCCAGCGCTTAGGGTTAAACTTGATCTTACCCGAGCGCACAGCTTCCAAAGCAGGTTCCGCCAGAGGAGCCATCTTGACAAACCACTGATTAGAGAGACGCGGTTCAACAACGGCATCACAACGATAACAGTGACCAACCGCATGCTGATGATCCTCGATTTTAACCAGAAGGCCCAGAGCCTCAAGATCGGCAACCACCTGCTTGCGACACTCAAAACGATCCATGCCGACATATTTACCGGCATTCTCATTCATTGTGGCATCACCATTCATGACATTCAGGATCTCAAGATTATGACGTTGCGCCACCTGAAAGTCATTGGGATCATGCGCCGGGGTCATCTTCACCACACCGGTTCCGAACTCGCGGTCAACATAATCGTCAGCCACAACAGCAAGTTCACGATCCATCAAAGGCAGAATCACCTTTTTACCTATAAGATCCTGGTAGCGCTCATCTTCGGGATTCACAGCCACAGCAGTATCACCCAGCATTGTTTCCGGACGTGTGGTAGCAACAACCACCTCTCCACCACCCTGAACCGGATAGCGGATATGCCACAGTTTGCCTGTCTCATCCTGATGTTCACTCTCTTCATCTGAGAGAGCCGTATGACAACGCGGACACCAGTTAACAATATAGTTACCACGATAGATCAGTTTTTCATCATAAAGCCGGCAAAAAACCTCAACAACGGCCTTGTTCAGCCCTTCATCCATTGTAAAGCGTTCACGTTTCCAGTCACAGCTTGCCCCGAGCTTGCGGAGCTGACGCACAATCGTGTCGCCATATTCGGCACGCCACTCCCAAACACGCTCAAGAAACTTCTCCCGGCCCAATTCATCACGGGTTTTACCCTCTTTTGCCAGGGCCTTCTCAACCACATTCTGCGTTGCAATACCGGCATGGTCTGTTCCAGGAACCCATACCACATTATAGCCCTGCATTCGCTTCCAGCGCACGAGAACATCCTGAATCGTATTATTGAGCGCATGACCCATATGTAAAATACCGGTCACATTAGGAGGAGGAATAACGACACTATAGCTCTTGCCGCCCTCTTTTGGCTCAGAATGAAAGTGTCCATTCTTTTCCCACCACTCATACCATTTGTTCTCAACTATTTTGGGATCGTAATTCTTTTCCATATCACTGTCACTCTACGTTATTAAAAAAATAGGCACAGTATTAAACCAAAATCCCCCTGATTTTACAAACCAATAGCTAATATTCAGCAAGGAATATCAAGGGAAACAGTCGAGAATCAAGAAATCTTAATAAATGGCACTTAAATCATGCCTTATATATCTAAACCAGCACCGCAGGAAGCAAACTGCGCCTATGTGATATGCGAAATCTTTACTCTATTATTGAACAGTTGTGTGATATGCACCGCTGGTTTAGTCAACAACGCTTCGCGTTGCATAGAATATTGTAACAACGTGCACAAGATCCGAATTTAAACGGTTTATCCATTTTCAACTCTGTGTTCTTTGTGCGCTCTGTGGTTATAAAAAATTACGTAGCAATAAAACTCCGCGCCCCAGCGCCTCCGCGCGAGATTAAAACACAAACGAATAAGGCTTTTACTACCATCCCCCTCAAAAATTCAAAAGATGGCAGTTCTATATAATCAGCTTTAGGAATCAGCCGCAAACT
The DNA here is from genome assembly GCA_027858965.1 of Kiritimatiellia bacterium. Taxonomy (GTDB): domain Bacteria; phylum Verrucomicrobiota; class Kiritimatiellia; order RFP12; family UBA1067; genus M55B167. The sequence continues at coordinate 4,249 of JAQIBS010000033.1, read as the reverse complement.
GACGATTACCTCACCAGGATGAGCGTTCCTGAACGGAAAACGGAAAGCTTATTGTCGTTCAAACTCGCCGAAAATCCGGTCGGAAGGGTGAATGTGGCAAGATTCCCTGTGACACTACCGCCTTCAAGGATCACCGCACCATTAACGGGAACCCCGTTCTTGAAGACGATGTTCAATCCGTCCGACAGAATAATCGAACTAAAGTAGAACGGCGTCACGATTCCATCCTCCACAGTCACTTCAAGCGTGCCGCCGAGTGTCGTTGTTCCGTTCGTGACCGAACCTCCCGAACCGGAAAGGCCCGAGAACGTCTGTACCGTTTGCCCCAGATCCAGTGTGCCCGAGGGTCCGAGCTCCAATGTAGTGTCCGGGGAAAAGATGTTGTTTTCCGCGGTTTTGACTCCCATCCACTTGCGCACCAGATATGCCTCAACACTCTGCTGCTCGGACGACGTAAGAAGCCGGCTGTAACCGATGACCTCGCCCATGAGACCGTTGTATCCCCTGGACCCGATACCGCCAGTCCAATTATAGTGATTTCCTAGGGTCCACTGCTTGCTCCAGTTGTCCCGATTGGCTCGCACCGTGAAGATATAAGGCTCACCCACCGTAAAGCTCGTCACACCCTCAACGCCATTAATGAAGTAGTTCGTGCTGTATCCGAACCCATCTACATCCCCGGTCCGGTAGGGACTCCAGGTTGTTGCGTTGCTGAGGCGAATACCATAGTCTGAATTGCGCGGTCCGAAAATTCCACTCCATGTCGTATAAGCATCCGTCTGGGTCAGGAAGAAGAACGTCCGGCCAATCGTATTGACAGTATTTCTGAGGCGGTTAGTGACGGTTTTTTCCGTCGCGTTGAACTTGACGCCCTTGCGTCCGTCGAAAGCGGTTGCGCTGTAGGTCGGAGGAGTGGTGGCAGGCGTACCGGTGTCGCGGACGAAATCGCCGCCGGCGACGCCAGTGTTCCTCCAGGTGACAACTTCGTTCTGCGCGTTGGTTTCAAGATTCTCGATACGGGCCGCATCCAGATGAAAGGTCAACCCCGAAATATCGGGCAGTTGTTCGGAGCGCCAGCTCTTGAGCGTCACGGAACCATCGGTCACGGTCATCTTTCCGCTGAAGACGGCATTCTCCGGCTGGGAAACCTCAAGCGCACCGCTGCCGACCTTGACGAAATTGATCGGTCCCTCGACAGTTCCCGAGATCTTTCCAGACGAGAATGTAATGGTCACGAGGTTCGTGCTGCTGTTGCGCAGGGTTCCTTCGGCGACAAGCGAGGCAAAGGTCTGGCTGGCTCCGTTGAAATCAAGGACAGCCCCCTCGCGAACCGTCATCGCCGTCGTCACTGGCAGGATCTGAGACGGCGCAACGTAGGTGCCGACCTTCCACTTTTTCATCAGGTAACTCGTGATCAGACTATCTTCCATGGGAGTCAAACGGCGCGGATACATGAGGATTTCGCCAATGCTGCCGGTCAGCGCCCTGGGATAATAGGTCGCAGTGTCATAGTACTGTCCCACCGAAAGAGCTGAGCCAATGTTCTTCACCGTATCAACCGCGGTCCGCAGCAGATGCGGGGCCACATACGAGAAACCGCCCGTTTCTTCAACACCGTTGATCGCGAAGTTCTCGATACCCGTCACCCCCCATTTCGTGAACCCGGTATCCCAGCTAGCTCCCTGGCTCTGTCGGATGCCGTTGTCGGCCCCGGTTGAACCGATCAGTCCGCCGTAAGTCCGCTGTGCGGTCGGATGGCTCACAGCGTAAATCGTCTGCTGTATGATGCCTCCGGACGCCGAACAGGAGAGGCGATTGGTGACGGCGGTACCGTCACCGTTATTGACACCGCTGAAACGGATGCCGCCAAGACCGTTCATCGCCTGCGAGTCGTAGACCGGCATCATCGCGGGATCGCTCTGTGTGAAGGTGGCCGACACACTACCTTTGCTGGCCCACGCCGTAACAGCACCGGACGCATTGGTTGTAACGCTCGCGTTGCGGTTGGCCGCATCAAGCGAAAGAGAAGGGGCGATCGAAAGAGTCGGCAACGCTTCGGTCGAGAAATCACCTCCGAGACGAAGCGTTCCTTCTTCCACAATCGTCTCACCAGTGTAGGAGGAGGTTCCCGCAAGCACCTGCGTGTTGGTGCCGCGCTTGACGAGGCTGACCTTGCCGGCGCCATCCGCGATGGATCCGTAGAAGATGCCGGTCTGAGAGGAGTCGGCACCGAGCACGACGACCGTGTCGGTCGTGGCCTGGATCTGTCCGTCCTGTCCAAGCAGAATGCCGAAAGAGTTGGTGGCACCGTTCACCGCAACGGTTCCCTTGTCTACAAAAAGGGTCCCCTGCGAAACGGTATTCTGGAAGGTCACCGTCGTATTGTTGGTCTGCATGAACGTCCCGCTGCCGGTCAACGGAGTGGTGAAAGAGTCGTTGCTGAAATCCAGCTCCAGTGTGCCGTTATTCAGAACCGGTCCAGTCCCGAACGCATCTGCCGAGTCGACCTGAACAACGCCAGGGACAGTCCCATCCACGACGGGGGATACGATCATCGTTCCACCCGTGTAGGAGCTTGACCCTGAAAGGACCAACACACCTGATACGTCAGGCCAAAGGCGAACCGAATAATCGCCCGCGATGGAGCCGGAGATTTCTGCGCGCCCCGCATCCGAACGGATCGCGACCGCATCGGTCAGCGTAATAGAAGAATCAACTTTTGTGCCACTCCCCAGGCGTAGCGCGGCAAGCGCCCATTCAGATCCGGCGCCCGCGAGAAACAGTTGATTCGTAAGCGTTCCTTTCCGCAGATGGAGCTGTCCGCCAAAAGCAATCCTTTCGGTCGTAGACGACTCCGTGTAGGTTCCCACCTGGCCACGGACGTAGATGGGACCAGGCCCGAACGCAGCAGGATCATTGGTCGAACTCACCGTGCCGACCAGAATGTGAAGCCCACCCGAAAAGTCATTCGCCGCATTATTCAGCAGTAGCGTGTTATTTTTTGTCGTATTAATGTTATCCATGCCAGCCAGAACACTCAGCGCAATCGGTCCCGTGATCTGCGGTGCCACCGAAACGGAAGTATTCGCCACAACAAGACCTTCAGTCCCCGTAAAAGTCAAAGAACCAAGACTGTTGTTCAGGCTGGTATCAAGCATCAACGTGCCAAGCATGTCAGGCGCGCCAAGGGTAAGCGTCTGGCCCGGAAAACTCAAGGTCGAGGAAACCTGCAACGCGCCAACAGCCGTATCTGCGGCAAGCGTCACGTCGCTGTTGACCCGCACTGTGTCCGCATCCGTTGCCGCTGCAAGATCGAATTTAGTGATGGAAAAAGCTGAGATACCATCGGTTGCGGTGTGAGTGGAAAAACTATACGAACCTGAGTTATCATAAAACATCCAGGGCGGCAGACGGCCCTCGGCATTCGTCAGCGCCGGCGCGTCGGCCAGGAACATATGAATAACACCTGGAAGCGTAATCTGCACTGTACCTTGCGCTTCGCGCTCAATCACCGCAGGCAATGTCATTTCCTCCGTATAACCCGTACGAAACACATTTTGTCCAGGACCGACAATCAGCTTCCCTTCCGCGACCAGGAAACCCGTATCCTGCTGTGAATTGTTGTTAATCCGGCTGTCGATCATACGCAGATCCCCGTCCGTCACGGGCCTCGAATAACGAGGTGACAGAGTGGCCACCCCCTTCAGATCCACACGGGAGAAATTGGTGATAGCCGAGGACGGCAGAAGATCGATGTTACCGCCTTTGATGGTCAAAACGCTGCCATCGCCGGTAATGGGCTGATTCATCCTGATTCCGCTTGCGCGGGTAGGGAACGGATCAACCTCAATCATTGGATTGTTCTTCATCGTGAACAGGTTTCCGGATGAAAAGTTGAGGGTGAAATTGATTGCTCTAATCGTCAAACAATTCAACACAACGTCCTGATTGGGCGTCACGGTAAATCCGGTCAGCATCACAGCAGAACTATCGTCGCCGTTGGCGATGACACCATCTAGCCATTTACTGGAGTCGTTCCAGTTTCCGCTCGACGCTGCATTCCAGGTGCCGTCCGCACCGAAAGCCGACAGGCCCGACAATACCGCCAACCCTGCGACAAACAACATTTTCTTGGGTCTTCCGCTGAATCTGTGGGTAAATAATGCTAAATAATGCTTAAAACACCGGGCATAAACCTCTATTATGTTGTAAACCAAAACGACACTTTAGAGAGAGACACCCGGTGCGA
>JAQIBS010000031.1 GCA_027858965.1 Kiritimatiellia bacterium | reverse complement strand
TCGCACCGGGTGTCTCTCTCTAAAGTGTCGTTTTGGTTTACAACATAATAGAGGTTTATGCCCGGTGTTTTAAGCATTATTTAGCATTATTTACCCACAGATTCAGCGGAAGACCCAATAGTTTTATGATGTTGCGCGAGCAGGGGTTCTATTAGTGGGGCGTATCTTCAGCTTGGTGCATCAGTATACCTGAAATCAGTGTCAGATAGAGTGCTTCTTTCGTAGGTCCGATTTTTTTAAACGACAAGCTTACACGCTCTGCGAGCGTGCAGACATACTACATATATGCCTTCCAGGGCTGAAACACTCAATTATCGCTATTGGTAGCTCTCCCATAGACGTTGTACGGCGGGAAGGTGGGGGGCCAGATCATAGGCTTGCTGACTGTAATCAGCTGCTTTTTCATAATCCTCAAGGTGTTCATAGTATATGGACTGACCGGTCATCCAGACGGCCATGGCATCCGAATGTGTCTCTTCTATCCCCGGCAGTGATGTAATGAGCTCTTCGGCCTCATCAACCCTGTTATCAGCAAGAAGAATCTGCAGAAGGGTGCTGCGGGCAAAGAGGTACTCAGGAAAGTTTTCGACAATCTCCCGGATGACCGGTTCCGCAATATCCATGAGTCCACGCTTTAGAAGTGTAATTGCATAATTGTATTTGGCGGGATAGAAATCCGGCACTTCGTTTATAACAGCCAGCAACTTCTTCTCCGCGGCCTCCCAGTCCGGATTTTTCTTCTGCATCGATTTGATGGCCCGGATGTACTTTTTGTTAAGCTTGGGCGGAAGCTCTTCGCCGAAACGGAACTCTGAGTTGAGACAGGTGCATACTACGTTTATTTTGCGTTTTTCGCCATCAAGTAGAACCTCGACATTTTCCATTTTGCCGATATCGCCGTTCATCTTGAGAATGTTCAGCGCTTCCATCCTGAGTTTGTCCGGGCCGTAACTGCCCTTGACAATCTTCCACAGCAGCTTTGTTGCATCGGGGTGTTTAAGCCCGGAGAGAATGCCTGTGACCGATTTCACTTCCTCGACAGAATCATTCAGCATTGCTTCGCACACATCAACCATAACCGGACGGCTCATCCAATCATTTATCTCTGACTCGCAACTATTCACAATCATACCACGAGGACAGATCTCGTATAAAAGCAGGTAGGGCCAGTCGCCGCTGACCGTGTGGGGCGTGGTATTGTCGCGAAGGTGGTCCAGATAGCGACGAGCCATTGCCGCCTTATGGTAGCCGAGTGGAACTCTTTCAAGATCAGCGCGTGCACGTTTCCTGTCATCCAGGTTAGCGGCTGCAATACCGGTGTAGAAACTGACGTTAGGATCATTCTCATATTCTGTGGTGTTAACGAAGTCGAGGATTTTCTGATGGAGCTGAAACCGTGCCAGCACTTCACAGACCTTGACACAGGCATCCTCGCTGGGCATCTCGGTCTCAATGGCCATGTCAAGAAAGCGACGGGACCTGATTTCATCCCCCTTGATATAGTGGAAGGTTGACAGATTACAGAGGCCGAATGGATTAGGAAGCAGAGTGTGTTCTATGCTCTCATTCTGGACCTTGATGGCTTCATCTAACCGACCGGTAGCAAAGAGGCATAGGGCCAGATTATTGTCAGGCGAATAAAATTCCCGCGAGGAAGCACTAACCTTCCGGAATAGCGGTATGGCGGCGTTGAATTCGTAATTCTTCATTAACCGCAGTCCTTCTTTGAACAGACGGAGATCCTCCGGGCTGTCAATTAAGGAGGTGTAGACAGAATTTGCATTGACGGATGGCAACTTTAAAAATGAATAATCTCCACCTTTAGCTGGAGACTCTTCTTTTTTAAGGTAGCAGCAAAATTTGTATTTTTTTCCACTGCCGCAAGGACAGGGAGCGTATGGCTCGATATTAAATCCCATGGGTAATATTCTTTCTCTTTGTGTTTCCCTATATCGTTACGGATATCTTTTTAAATTTCAATCCCAAAAAACAGAAAAATAAAGTTTTTAATTGAAACACCTGAAGTAACGCCAGTCTCGCTTTGCAGTGGTTGAATTTACTTTGACAAGTGACCAATATTTCAAGGAATTCTTGACAACTGCCGCAGACGAAAAAAAATACAATACAAAGACCTATAACCTGCACATGATTCTGGCTGTCGGTTATCGGGTTCGATCACCGCGCGGCACTGAATTCCGTCAATGGGCGACCCGTAACCTCTCTGAATACCTGCAAAAGGGTTTCGTGATGGATGATGATCGTCTCAAAGACCCGCAGGCATGGGATTACTTTGATGAGCTTTTAGCTCGTATCCGCGATATCCGGGCCTCGGAGAAGCGCTTTTATCAGAAGGTCAGGGATCTTTTCGCGCTTAGTTCCGATTATCGATCTGATGAAGCAGTTTGCTAATGCCCGTTATGAAGAGTTTGATGTCAGCCGCGGGAAAGCAGAGGCGGAACAGGCTGATGCTGATGATTTTGCAGAGTTAGAAAGAATACAAAAACGGCTTGATGACAAAGGTGGATCTGAGTGAGCTTGTCCTTATTTAGGGTTAAAATAGGGGTCGTAGTTAAACATTCTACATTTGAAGTTAATTTGTTATATATAAACATTTTACAGTTATGTAATTGATTGTTTGTTTTGACATCGGCAATTAACACTGTAAGGAAGTTCGAGAATCGTCGGCGGTCTTGATGGATTTAAAATGAGGATGTGTCTAGATTCTAGAATCTCATCTTGTTGGCCCGTTCATTATTTGGTAATCTGCCACTATGGCGAGACAACTGAGACATCATGTGCCGGGCGGGTGGTATCACATAACAACCCGGGGGCTTGGTCGAAGAACGATATTTGAGACTGAGCACGGCCATGGTTATAGGGGGCGTGAAATTCAAGTCTCGAATTCGTAAGAAAATTCTTAAGGGTACGGGAGATCGTACGGATGAACGCAGATGGAGGAGAATGCTGCCATTTTCAGATGTTGTGAATGCAGTATCGCTGGTGAAGGGGGAGTCCTGGGAGGAGTTTGTTGACCGTTATGGTGACCGTGGCAGGGACTTGCGATATATGTTGCTCGTCACCGCTGCGCGCTGATTTTGAAGGAGATCGGTATACATACGGGGATGAAGGACAAGGCTGTGTCATTTGCCGCTTCAAGTATCGGGAAACGGTTGAAGGTTGATCAGGAATTGATGCTCCCTCCTTTAATTCTCAATAGTTGCAGATATTGACAACAAGGATAAAGATCAAGTATAGTACTTATATTGTTTATTTATTATGTCTGGTAAATACGACCGGGTTTAAATTATAAGGAGTGCTATGAAATCAACATTGATCAAATCATGTGTATTGGCAATCGCTTTTCTAATCTATACATTCTCTATCCCAATGCTGCATGCTGAACTGCGTGCTGCCTGGGAGTTTGATTCAGGAGACATCTCAGGCAGCAGTGTGAGTGCGACTGATGGCACCGCCGCCAATTCCACAGGATCACTCATTGCCGATGCTGATGCCTCGGGTGGTATTCTTACGGTTGATGGCGCCGGCGATTATCTTCAGTTCGGTAATAATCTGACTGACCTGCGCGGATTGAACGCCATGACGATCTGTGCCTGGGTGAAGGTTGCTGATTCCGGTACCGCTAGACGCCGGATTGTAGAGCATGAGGATAACTATTACTTCTATACAGAATCAGGCAGATATAAACTCTCAATACACGGCTCATTAGTCGTTACATCTACAACTACACCTGCGGTTGACACATGGCAGCACGTGCTGGTTACCTACCAATCGGGTCAGCCGATGAAAATCTATATCAACGGCTCGTGGGAGGCCAACAGCTCTAACATAGGAGCCATGGCGAATAACACTCAGACATTTCAGATCGGTGCACGCCGTGATACTTCAGGAACCCCCACCGACTTTTTGAATGGTAAAATCGATGATATCGGCATCTGGAATGAAGTGCTTTCCGTAGACCAGATTGAAGCTCTGGCAGGTAAAAGTTCTGATGGATATGCCGGACGTGTTACGCCGAGCCATATTGACGATCTGGTTTTGATAAAAAGTGTACCGACCGCAGTAGGAAAAACAGAGGCAACTCTGAACGGAATACTGGTAAATAATGGTGGCAAATCCACAGATGTATGGCTCTACTGGGGACCCGGCAACGGCGGAACAAATGCCACTGTGTGGGCCAATACAAACTACTTCGGCTCTGTGGATGTCGGGACTTTCAGTACTAATCTTACAGCCCTGACAGCCGGTGGGAAATATTACTACCGCTTCTATGCGGAAAACTCAACGGAATCTATGTGGTCCGATGAGGGTAGCTTCACCACATGGAGTTATCTTCCTGATGATCTAGCGGATCTGCAGCTCTGGTTGAAAGCCGATGAGGGTGTCTACAAGGATTCAGGAATATCGTCAGCCGTATCAGGCGATGTCGTGACACAGTGGAACGATTTTTCAGGCAACAGTTATCATGCTACTCGCAGCGGCAGTTTTGAAAATGTGACCCTCTCTGCCACCGCATCCAGCATGCCGATGGTGCAGTTCACAGACCTCAATAATGGAGATTATCTGAAAACCCTCGGTTATCAGGTTGCTGACACAAATGAGCTGACCGTATTTATGGTGGCAAAGGCCGATCCTCAGACTTTTAACGGTTCAGCTATACACCCCCTCCTGACATCAGGAACAACTTATTATGGAGAGGGAGCTTTCAGTATATCAACAATGCGTCCCAGCGCTGGTGGCGCCGCAAACCTTGGATATTTTGGCAGAAATTACAACACTTTCCCTTATGATGAGTTTACCTCTACTAACTCAACCCCCAATTTCAGCGATGGCGATGCGCATGTTGTTGCACTGACTCTCTCTGACGTAGTCAGCGGGGGTAATGGAACTTTTATTGGTTATTATGACGGTGAGTTTACAGAGAGTCACAACGGCAATACCGCTGATCCTGATAACGGACCTGTGGAGATTGGCGGTTCATTCTACCATCCCTCCTGTCGTTTTGCCGGGTCATTTGGCGACATTCTTATATATGACCGTGTTCTGAGTGATGATGAACGCAATATCGTCGGATGGTACCTGCAGGAGAAGTACGGCGTGGATAGTCGATACAGAAAACCCTATGGTATATTGGTATCAATGGGGTATGCCCTTGACTCAAGTTGGTGCCACATATGGTGGTCAACCCTTCTTCTTGCGGCCCCGAACGCCTTTAACCATCTGCGCGTATGGGATCGGTTCACCAACAACTGCCT
>JAQIBS010000026.1 GCA_027858965.1 Kiritimatiellia bacterium | reverse complement strand
TCGCACCGGGTGTCTCTCTCTAAAGTGTCGTTTTGGTTTACAACATAATAGAGGTTTATGCCCGGTGTTTTAAGCATTATTTAGCATTATTTACCCACAGATTCAGCGGAAGACCCATTTTTTTAAGAAGGCTGCTTTTTATGGTGGTACCTGTCTTCATTTTTTTTACGGGCTGCCTCGATTCTCTGAGGATCTTGATTTTTCTCTTTTACAAGCTGATCCGGATTTCTCTCTGACAACCTGTTTTGATGCCATAACAACTGAATTTAAATCACTGGGCCGGGAGGTGATAATTACCCGTAAGGAGAAACGACAAAAGATTGCAATTGAATCTGCTTTTCTGAAAGATAACACTGGCATATACAAGCTTTCATTCAAAACTGAAAAAACAGTTAAAATCAAAATTGATGTTGATACTTCTCCCCCGCTGGAATTTCAAACCGAGAACCATACATTGATGTTGCCATTTTCATTTGTGACTCGCTGTTTCGATCTTCCCTCTCTCTATGCAGGTAAGATGCACGCATTGCTTTTCAGAAACTGGAAGCATAGAGTCAAAGGACGCGACTGGTATGATTTTGAATGGTATGTACGTCATCGTATAAGATTGGATTTAAGGCATTTTCAGCAAAGAATGATACAAAGTCATCCGGAATTGCCGGTTCCAGAAACAGTGACAGATCTGAAATCTTTGATTAAAGAACGCATCGGAAAACTCAATGTTGAAGATGCAAAATTTGACGTGACTCCTTTTATCAAAGATACATCCACTCTTGAGATCTGGAGCAGGGAGTATTTCTGCGCTGTTGCAGATCAGGTGATGTGAAAATTGTGAGTATAATAATGAATAATAAATTTAAAAATAGTACTAGGCCGTGCGTGACCATGAAAATCAAAACCGGATTGCTGGCTTTTTTTTGTCTGTCTGTTGCTTCGGTTCATGCCCATCTCGGCACGGAGCTGATGCCCAATGCCGGGTTTAAGAATCTCGATAAGGATGGCTGGGCGGTCGGCTGGCCCAAGGCGAAAAATGCTCAGATCAAAGAGAATGACGAGGGTCGCTATCTCCAGATCAATGGTAGCGGAAATATCGGACATAAGGTTTTGATCAAACCTGAGTATGGACGGTTGCAGCTCTCCATGAAGATGAAGGTTGTTGATGTGGTTCTTGGAGAAGAAAGCTGGGCGACCGGACGACTGACCATGAGCTTTCACGATGCCTCCGGTAAGATGGTTGGCGGATGGCCCAATGTGTTTGGTTTCACCGGCACTACAGAGTGGATGGACTGCGAGCGGGAGTATGCTGTGCCTAAAGGCGCGACGTCACTGCGCTTTTCAACTGCCAATCTCGGAAAATCCGGAGATGTTTTTTTCAGGAACCTCTCGCTTAAGGTCTCACGTGTCAGGGCTATGGCTCCCTCAGATCTTCCTGTACCGGTGGGCTATGTCGGTGATCCTGAATCGTTGGAGGGGGCTTATACTCTTAAAACCGGAGAGCGTGAAAAGGTCTGCCTCAATGGACTCTGGCGTTTCCGCCCGGTGTTTGAAGAAGAAAAGGGGGAAGCAGTTCCCGCTAAGGGTGATTCCTGGGGGTGGTTTAAAATCCCCGGTATCTGGCCTGAAGGTAAATGGGAGTTTGATGGCGGTGTTCAGAATGTCTGGTTTGATCCGTGGGTGGAGGAGAATCACGAACCGAAACCCTTTGATCAGGCATGGTATAAACGCACTCTCACAATTCCCGCTGATTGGAAAGATCGACGCATTGTGCTGGAATTTACCATGCTGCAGACCTATGCGCAGGCTTATGTGGATGGAAAACCTGCTGGCTCTCTCTGGTTTCCCGGAGGAGAGCTGGACCTGACTGGACATCTTATGCCCGGAAAGACCCATGAGTTGGTTCTGAAGGTGACGGCCAGGCCGATCTCGAAAAGCAAATTGGTTTTCATGGCACCTGATCGTGCGTTTAAAGATAAGGCCTATGTTAAGTTTAAGGGAATCACCGGTGACCTCTATCTCTCTTCTATGCCCAAAGCAAAAAGGCTGGTCGACCTGCAGGTGATTACCTCTGTTGATAAGGGAACCATAGCTTTTGCGGCGGAGACTGATGGATTGAAGCGGGGGGGAGGAATATGTCTTGAAGGCGGTTGTTAACGAGAATGTTGCCTTAACGGCTCGAACGGAGTCTCGCCCTCCCTCGCTTCGCTCAGATGAAATGGATGTTTCTGGGAGGGCGAACCTCCCGGTGAGCCGCAACGGGAGTAATGTTATTACATTCACCTCTTCGCCAGTCACCATTGACCCTTCCGGAAAACTCAGTTTCGAATCTGAGTGGAAGGACGCAAAGATCTGGGATACGCATACGCCTGAGAATCTATACAGCGTGGTTCTTCAGCTTTGTTCTAAGGATGGTGCGGTTATTGATGCGCTTACTCCGGTGACCTTTGGTTTCCGTGAATACAAAATCCAGGGACGGGATTTTGTTCTGAATGGGAAGCCGATTCATCTGAGGCTGCTGTACAACCGCTCCAGCATAAGTAAGGCGGATATATCCAATGAAGCTACATCACGCAGTATGTGCAAACGCATGTTCGAATACGGATTTAATGCGCTGATATTCGGCAACTACGATTTTTCTCCCGGTTCGGTGGCCTATATGGACGGAGTGCTCAATGCCTGCGATAAGGAGGGAATGCTGGTCAGCTGCTCTCTTCCGCATGTAAAAGATTTTGATTCGAAGATGGAGGACCCCGAAGTTGCGGAACGATACCGTAAACTTTCAGAGTGGATTGTCCGTCGTGTGCGCAATCACCCATCTGTGATTATGTATGCCATGAATCACAATTACTGTGGTTACTACGGCGATCAGAATCCGCTTAAGATTGATGGAAAATATGAACTTCAGGTTGAGGGTGCCAAGAATAAGTGGCGTAAGCAGAGTCGTGAGAGGGCATTGGTTGCCGATGGTATTGCACACTCGCTGGATACTACCCGCCCGGTATATCATCATCAGTCGGGTAATCACGGGGACCTGCACACCGTTAACATCTACCTTAACTGGGCACCTATCCAGGAGCGTAGTGAGTGGCTGCGGCATTGGGCGCATGATGGTGTTAAACCTGTATTTTTTGTTGAGTGGGGTCTTCCTCATATCTCCAGCTGGTCGAGTTATCGCGGCCCGAAGTTTATCTGGCGGACCGAGGCCTTTCAATCGCTCTGGGCCGCTGAATATGCTGCTCAGTTCTGGGGGGATGCGGCTTATCGCGATGATGCCGCGGCAATTAAGGGACTGGATCATGAGGAAAATCTCTGGGCTAAAGGCAAACCCTTTCACTGGGGAACGCTCAATGCCCCGCTGCGAAATATGACGGAGAACTATCTGGGGGTGCAGGCTCTCTTTGCCAATGACAACTGGCGTTCACATCGTGCCTGGGGTATCTCCGCCATGCTGCCGTGGGATCAGGGCGGTATCTGGAAAGAGGTGACAAAAGGAGAGATTCGGCCGAATGCCGATGCGCTTAAGAATCTGAAGCAGCCTGGCGTGGTACCGGATATGTTTGGTCGTAACACACGTTTTATCTACGCAATGGACTATCTTTATAAACCGGATAATGAACTGCGCTTTGTTCCCTCTCCGCTGGGTCGTTCCTTTCTGCGCTGGAATATGCAGGACTGCGCATTCATCGGTGGAGGTGATAAAAACTTTGCAGCTAAAGATCATGCCTATGCACCTGGCGAGGTGGTTCGTAAAACCCTTGTGGTAATCAATGACCGACGTGAAGCACAGAGTGTTAATTGGCATTGGAGACTCTGGCATAAGGGTACGGTGATTAAAGAGGATAGTGGATTGGTTAATGTTGATGCAGGCTCGCAGCAGCGGGTGCCGGTCGGCCTTGTTATTCCCCGTCGATTGAAAGATGGCTCGCGCTTGAATCTGACGGCGGTATTTAACTTTGCTGATGGAATTGTTCAGACTGACCAGTTCGGTATTGATGTGGTTAAGACCCCGGTTGCACCGAAAATACAGAAAAATGTCTATCTTTATGATACCAAGGGTTTGACAGCTAAGCTCTTTGATAGATTAAATATCGGATATACGAAATTTAATGGCTCAGCTTCCGAGCTCTCGGAGCTCTGCTACAGTAAGGGCGTTGCCGTTTCAAAAACTGTAGCCGAGGACCGTGACCCCGCTCCCGGTACTATACTGGTTATCGGGCGCGAATCTCTGTCAAAAGAGGGGATTGCATGGATGGGCTCACTTCCTGAAGGGGTGCATGTAATTGTCTTTGAGCAGAACTCCGCTATGCTCGAAGGGCTTCTCGGTTTCAGGATAGCCGAGCGCGGTATGCGCACTCTCTTTCCTCGCTATCCACATATCGTGACGGATCTTGTCAGTTCTGCTGGTTTCCGGGATTGGCGAGGTGCTTCCACGTTGCTTCCTCAATTTCTGGAGGGACTGCCCCAGAGCGAGGAACATAATCCGATTTGGCAGTGGTGCGAACATTATTGCACTCGTGTCTGGCGCAGCAGTAATCAGGGAAGTACGGCATCGGTGCTGATTGAAAAACCGCAGCGTGGTAACTGGCGTGCTCTGCTGGATTGCGGTTTTGATCTGCAGTACTCCCCGTTGCTTGAATGTGTTGAGAAAAACCGCCGCACGGTCTTCTGTCAGCTGGATGTGACCGGCCGGACGGAACATGAGCCGGTGGCTGATCGTCTTGTGGTTAACCTGCTGGCGTATCTGGATCGGACCGGGATGGAACAGGCAACGGAAGTTAAGGTTATGGGGAATAAGGCAAAAAGTCTGATGGATGAGTTAAATGTTGTCTGCGGCTCAGCAGGAGCTTCGCCCTCCCACGCTTCGCTTTCTCAGGGTGACTTAACGGGAGGGCGAGAATCCTTTCGAGCCGCAGATCCGGGTTTGACAGGGGACTGCATCCTTGTGGCCGACTCCAGCGCTGCGCCTCCTGAAGACATTGGCGAATTAATTACAAAAGGACAGATGGTTCTTTGTCTGGGTATGACCGCGGAGCAGCTCTCTCAATGGTCACCGATCCCGGTTAAGGGTGTTTTAACCAATGCATGCTTTACGCGTATTGAGGAACTGCCTGCTGAGTTGCATGGACTTTCCAACGCCGATTGGGCCTGGCATGGACGGATTAAATACGATGCGGTTAATACAGATGATGACAGCAACTTCTACGGAAACAATGCTTTGCGTGTTGTCCATTATGGTGAGGGATGTGTTGTTTTCTGTCAGGTGCCGCCCTGGAAAATTGATGAAAAGGCTAAGCCTTATCTTCGCACCAGCAAACGTGCTTCATACAGGTTAGTTTCCCGTATTCTTTCCAATATGGGCGCATCGTTTGACATGCCGCTTGAAGAACGCTTTGCCAAACCAGTTGGAAAGGCCTGGCTGAACAGCTATTATATTGATGTGCCCGTTGCAGAGGATGAGCCCTATCGTTACTACCGCTGGTAATGCGCGCGCCGCGCATTACTTGGTTTTGCTTCGCAAAACTGCAGTGTGGAAGGGCCGGTTTATGAGTAGGCTTCGTCTGTTGTAGGTGGCAAGAAGAAGGCTGAGTCTGTAGGTCCGGTTTTTAACCGGACTGTCCGGTTGAAAACCGGACCTACGTTTTGAACAACATCTATACACCTTTTTTGAAAACGTGCTGCTTTAGTTGCTATTCCCTCAACTTCTGTTGCAAAAAAACAATAAACTAGGAATTAGCTAAATGCTTGTAGCTGGTAGCAAAAATGCAGAGCAAGCTACAAGCTACAAGCTGGGTTGCGGGCAGAGCCCGCGTTAGATTGTATCCAATAAAGGAGAATGGAAAATGAAAAGCAGGAATTTAGGAGTTTTAATCTGTGTATTGGGAGGCTTTGTATGGGCGGGGGATATGGTCTGCCCAATGGGAAGCAACTACAAACTGGATGCGACGACCAGTGATGAGTTTAATGGCACGAGTATTGATAAAGCGAAGTGGTTCGACTATGCTCCTCTATGGCGCGGGCGCAAGCAGTTTCTTTACAGTCATAAAAATGTCGATGTTAAAAACGGATCTCTGGAACTTTACGCACGCAACGTTAACCCGGATGATATGGCGTATGAAGATCGTGAAGATGGAATTTTCCCCTATACCTGCGCGATCATCAAGAGCAGGAAAAAGGTCACTTACGGTTATTTCGAGTGCCGGGCGCGTGGCAATGCCGCTGAGGTACGCAATGCGTTCTGGCTCTATGATTCGTTGAGTGACGCGCTCTCCAAAAAATATCGACCTGGAAGTCACTCTGAAGAGATCGACATCTACGAATTTATCGGGCGCTATCAGGAGAAAAGCTCTCTGCCCTACGAAATCTGTTCCCATGTGCATCGTTTCGAAACACCGTATATCGAAGGCGTGGTTAACTCCAGCAAGACGAAGCTGGAGAATCCCGGCGGCGCGGTGGAGGTCGACTGGGCTCCCTGTAGCGGTTATCACGTTTACGGATTTCTGTGGACAAAAAAAGAGATGATCTGGTATGTGGATGGAAAGGAATATTTTCGTCGTGTTAACGACTATTTTCACACGCCACTTCATGTAATGTTCGACTGTGAGATTGCCTCGTGGCGGCGTGCTTCAGTGAAACGTCTCGACCCTGCCACACTTCCGGCTTGTCACAGCGTGGACTGGTTCCGGCGATGGGGGAATGTTTCTGAATAGTAAAAGTGTTGCAAAAGATTAACCCCGACGGGGTGAAATTATTGTAGTGTGTGTCTCACTTGGATTTTGACTCTCACGCTGCAACCGATTTTTTACCCTCAATTTTTTACCTTCATATAAGCGCGTTTATCTGCGTTTCCTCCTTCGCTCTTCGACAATGGAAGGCGTAAGAACGTAGGCGGGAACGGCGTGGGTCCGGCAAACATCTCCGTACCTCCGTTGACTCCGTGGTTTAAAAAACGTGATAATAAAATTAAAATTGTTGGCCGGATTGCAACTCTAAATGCGACAAAATTCATTATGCTTGACAGCCGCTCAACTCTCCCTCGAATACATCCTTCGCGGATGTGTAGTCCAAGATCCGGCGCGGATAATTATTTA
>JAQIBS010000019.1 GCA_027858965.1 Kiritimatiellia bacterium | reverse complement strand
TCGCACCGGGTGTCTCTCTCTAAAGTGTCGTTTTGGTTTACAACATAATAGAGGTTTATGCCCGGTGTTTTAAGCATTATTTAGCATTATTTACCCACAGATTCAGCGGAAGACCCTTTTTTTAATATCATAAAACTCTTTTATAACGGCCGTTTTTCCTGATCCACCTTCTCCACTAACAATAGTAATAGGATCTTGGGTTTCAACTAAATCAATAACCGAGCCACTTCGATCCACCTTAATTAATTTGTCTTTGAATTTAATATTACTCTGAATTGCATTTAGCAAGTTATCGGAATGGGCACTTAACCCCTTCAACAAATCTAGAGTACTTTTTTCCAAACTGAAATAATAATCAGCAAGATACTTATTTTCAGGCAAGGCTAATTGTTTTTCAAAGTGGCTAGGGACCTTCCAGACAATATCTAGCTTTAAATTTTCAGCTTCATGTTGAATATCTGTTTTGTATTGCGGTTCTTTCTTTGCTTTTTTTCTGCTTTCTGAAAACTCTTTATTTAAATATACGTAAACCACACTAAGAGCAACATTTTCTCTTTTAGCTTTCTTTATGGAATCAATAATATCATTTTTTTTCTGTGATAATTTTGTATCATAAAATTTTGCTTGGAAACCTACCAGTTTTTCTCCAACCTGAATAGGTTCAGTTTCTATGCCTGTTTGATTTTTAAATCTGAAGATTCCGAATGGCTTATTGTGTTCTTCACAAAAAAGTTGATAAGATAAATTTTCAAAAGAGTTTTGCTCTCTACCGTCAAACTTTGCCTTAAAATTATTCCAATTTAAAACCATATATTCTCCAATCATTCAGCTATCATCATTCACTCATACCTCAACATTCGTGCCGCACGGCACGCGCCACTCCCCTGTCATCAGCTTCTGCATCAAACCCCGCTTCTGGGTTTTGTATTTATCTGCCATCTTCTTAAGTAAATCAATTTCCTTCTGCGCGGCATTTAGAACTTCTGCAATTTGTTTCTGGTCTTCAGTTGGCGGCAAAGGGACTCCTATCTTAAAAAAGTCTTTCTTATTCAAATTCAATAACCCATCCGAACGTGCGCCACTTGTTATAACTCGCTGTAAGTCATGTGCATGATAATTGCCCTGGAAGTAAAATTGGTAAAATTCGGGGTTAACATTTGGTGATTTAGGTCTGAAACAAATGAATACATTGGGCACGCATATCTCGCCTTTTCTTAGTAGGTAAGCGCATCCCTGTTTATAACGCTTAGAATTTCCTTTGTTGTATGCAAATTGACTTGCTCTCAAATGAGTATAGTTCTTGTGTTGAGCACCTGAAATGTTTTTACCCCATTTCTCGCGTTGAGAAATAAAACCTACTCCTGCTGAAATGCTATATGGCTCAAGCTCCTTATCGCCAACTTTATCTGTTACTTCTTCAAACACATCACCCAACTTAACAACCCGCCAACCAGTCTTAGCCGTTTCCAATTGTGAATTATCACTTATCAATTTGCGCATCAGCGCATTAAAGCGTTTTTGTTTCAGGTCAATCAGCTTTCGAGTCTGCTCAATTGCCTCATCCCATGTAGACAGAATTTCGACGATCTTCTGCTGTTCGGGGAGAGGGGGAAAAGCCACTCGATGCGCCAGAATTCTTCCTGGAGAAGTGTGTCGAACCTTTGTTCCTGCAGCAGTTATCGAGATATACCTACGGGCTCGAGTAGCGTTTAGCACATAGTAAAGAAAGTGAATAGCTAATGAGGTTGAACTCGGCAGCACAGTAACCAGTCCGAGCCTTTGGTTATGGAGATACTTGTTATTCTCTGGAACAAACGCAGCACTGCCAAGAAGTCCTGCTGCCTGCTCCGTCATCGCAACCAGCATATCCCCATTCTTAAGCAAGTATCTGTCTGGAAAATCGCCGGAATAGGAACGATCTATCCCTGGCCGAAGACGGAATCCACCCTCTTCGTTGAAATTTCCAGGGGTCAAGAGGATATATTTTCCAGCGGTAGCGAAGAATTCGCTTTCAAAGGCCCATCCATGATTTATTGAAACATGTTTCGCTAGAAGGGCGTTATCCCACTCCTCTGGAATCCACCCCACCTTCGTCTTCTTGTACCCCGCTTTATTTTCATTAGGATCTTTCATTTTATCTTCACCGTATCCGCTTTGAAAAGATCCACTTCAACTAGTTGGTTAAACATTTCTTTATTCATGGTATTCGCCACTCTCAATTCTCAACTATCCATTCTCAATCAGCTTCCGCCCTTTTTCCGTCAGGCGGTATTTCTGGTTCTTGCTGCGCGGTTTTCCAGGAATATTAATGATCATGCACCCCGTGATGCACCCTGTCATGTGACTTAACTTGTGCTTATAAAGACAAAACTCATCATTCAGCATTTATAACTCATCACTCCCCTCCGGGCAGTTGTTTCAATGAAGGGTTGCCTATAAGCGAGGTCATCTGCTCTATTGCCATCTTATTAAGAATTACCAATCGCTGGCTTTGGGGTATTTGCTGTTTAATCAATTCAGCGTTCATACTCTCAAGGTTTGATAGAACTATCAACTGCTGAATGGTTGCTTCATCGCGTATGTTGCCTTTTGATTGGCCACTCTCAGCACGCCACTCTTTTGCCGTTTTCCCAAAAAGAGCCACATTCAGGAGGTCAGCTTCACTTGCATATGTGAAGGATTGTTGCCTGGGTGAAACATTTTGGGGTATGAGATTCGTCTTTATTGCATCCGTGTGGATACTGTAGTTGATTTTGGATATGACTCTGTTTACATTCCACTCTAACGAAATCCGGCTGTTCTCATCTGATTTTAAGCGCTGGTAGTCTTTTATTATATATAGTTTGAATTCAGGGGATAGCCAGGAGGCAAATTCAAAAGCAATGTCTTTGTGGGCAAATGTGCCGCCGTAACGGCCTGACTTTGAGGTTATTCCGATGGCATTTGTTTTATCAATCCATTTTTTAGGGCTTAATACAAATGCATTTGCTCCCGCTTCATTTCTAAACTGGTCGAATTCGACCAGTTTAAAATTTATGTTATTCAATTGTTCCCACAATCCAATAAAATCTATGGTGCTCCGACTTCTCATCCAGTTTTTCACAACATCTGCGGGAGCTTCAGAATTTTTGTACTTTGCAATGTCAGTCAGTGAAATGTAATCATCTTGATCACCTTTGGAAATTACAGTTATCTCTGTTCCATTCGCATTTATTGTGGCTTTCATCATTTCACCTCTCTTATCTACTCGAATATCATATTATGCTTTTGAGTGCTTTGGTGTGTTTAGTGGCTATCAAACAACACTCACCCAGCATTCATGACTCATGACTTCTTCTCATTCTCCATTTTCAATTTTATCACTCACTCTACAAATCCCAGTTCCTTCAGGTATTCATTCATCTTCTTCCGCGTAACGCTCAGTTTTTCTTCAATCTCCTCAATTTCCTTTTGGGCAGCCGGAATGTCTATCTCCGGTTCCGGCTCAAATGTATCAACATAGCGCGGGATATTCAGATTGAATTCGTTCGCTTCTATATCCTTAACAGAGGTGACCGAGGAATATTTTTCTATGGGTTTACGCTTTTGATACGTATCAACAATTTTATCGATATCCTGCGGACGGAGACAGTTCTGATTTGTTCCCTGCGCATATTCCCGACTTGCGTCAATAAACAGGACTTTGCCTTTGCCGTTGGGCTTCCTTGCTTTATCGAAAATCAACAGAGCCGCAGGTATGCCGGTTCCATAGAACAGGTTTGCTGGCAGACCGATTACAGCTGAAAGAATATTTTCTGTAATCACGGATTCACGAATCTTGCCCTCCTGACCGCCGCGAAACAGGACTCCATGAGGCACCACCACTCCAACCCGGCCCTCACCCACAATGGCTGTCGCCAGCATATGAGAGATGAACGCCCAGTCTCCTTTGCTCTTCGGAGGAATACCGCGATTGAAGCGGCCGTAGCGATCACCGGCGGCAATATCCTGCCCCCATTTATCAAGGCTGAAGGGCGGATTGGCTATCACAACATTGAACTTCATAAGGACATCGTCTTCTATAAGAAGCGGGTGGCGGATGGT
Source organism: Kiritimatiellia bacterium (assembly GCA_027858965.1). GTDB lineage: Bacteria > Verrucomicrobiota > Kiritimatiellia > RFP12 > UBA1067 > M55B167. The sequence goes on along the minus strand of JAQIBS010000019.1, from coordinate 7,027 downwards.
GTCCTCCCACTCAATTCGAGCCGCATCTACCTCATGAAGAAACATGTTCATTTTGCACAACGCCCATGTGCTGCCGTTCATTTCCTGACCGAACAGAGAGAAGTCGCGGTCTTTGACCTGCTTTGAAGTACGTATGAGAAGCGAGCCCGAGCCACATGTGGGATCACATATCCTGTCTCCTGATTTCGGGTCCACAAGTCGGGCGAGAGTTTCCGAGACCTCAGATGGAGTGTAGAACTCTCCGGCTTTCTTGCCTGCCTGCGATGCAAAACGGGCAATCAGGTATTCATACACATCCCCGATTATGTCCATATGGCCAATCTGCTCGGGTCGCAGATCAAGCACGTTGAAATCCTCCAGAAGGGTCCGTAGTCGCATATTGCGCTGACGTGCCTGGCCTAGATTGGCCTCGCTGTTGAAATCGATATTGCGGAAGACGTTGTGAAGCTTGGCCTTGTTTGCATCCTCGATTTTCTCCAAAACAATGTTGATTGTCTGCCCGATATCGTTGTCGCTGCGATGTGCGAAAAGGAACTCAAAGGTACAATCCTCCGCAACAAGGAATCGTTCGCGGTCCATGTCGCGCTTGATCCGTGTTTCAGCGTTTGCTTTGCCTGCATACTTTTCTTCGTACTCAGCCAGTTTGGACTTTCTCATGTCACTCAGGTACTTTACGAAGAGCATCGTTAAAATGTAGTCCTTATACTGGGCAGGGTCGATTACGCCACGAAAAGTGTCGCAGACCCGCCAGACCTTGCTGAATATTGCATCGCGTTTATGTTGATCGGTCATAATTCCTCTCTTTCGGCCGCCTGTAGACAAGCGACATCCAACAACCGGGACCGTTTTTCAAGTAGGTCCCTGGTCAATTCCTGTTCATCCAATGAAAGCTGATATAGTGCGGCAATCTTCTTCTGTACGGCAAAAGAAGGCACCGGGACTTCAAGAGATTCCAGAACCGCCCGCCGCACAACCGGCATGTGAACTCCCCTTCCGCCCTGTTGCGAGAAATGGTGCTGAGCCTGCGGTTGATTCAGGTACCAGACCAGATAACCCGGATCCACTTTTTCTACTGAAGACCGAATCACAAAGAAGCTAGCGGCGGCCAGGGTCTTCTCCGGCAAGCCTGACAGCATAGCAGCATAATTTCTGGTTCCACGGGCCATAAAAAGTATATCACCACATTGAAGGACAATATCCCGTGATGAAAGATCCGGATTGAAACGAATCAAGCTGGTTTGTGCGCAATCAAGAAGTCCAGCCTCCACATCTCGTGCCTGGATCAAAAGACAAGAGCCTTTATCAACAGGCTCGATTTTGGTCCGATTAAGATACCCGGTATGTATTTCTGCTATCTTTTCAAGCCTCATGTGCGCAATTATAGCAACGGTAGACAGGATACCGCAATAAAAATCATTCAGAGTATTGACTTTATCGACCACATTGGTGTATATTTAGAAATGCAGTAGATTACATCGTGCATTAATTAAAGCGTAAACGATATAAACAGGAGGCTCCAATGGACACTGAAACGAAACAAGATAAAAACTATACTCCATGTCTTCAACTATCCGACGATCAGCGTTTTCAAGTGCTGATGGCACAGATGAACGAACGTTATCAGGCGTGGCACCACATGAGATCAAGAAGCATGCAGTTCACCCTCTGGATATTAGGACTGGCGGTCGCTGCCAGCTGGAAACTTCTGCAGGAGCCATGTGTTGATATTTTTCAACGAATAGCATCTACCTGCCTCGTATTGCTGCTGGGTGGCGCGGCAACATATTTTCTAAAAAGTCTCGAAAAAGGCGTGCGAACAAACAGAGAAGCACTCATTAATGTCGAAACAGCGCTGAGCACACATGATCAAAGTGTTTTCCTGAAAAACAAAGCCATTCTCCCCGTGGAATATAGAAACACACGACCTCGTGCCAGCTCACATTTCGCCACTCTCTACGCATTATTATCCGTAACATCAATCTATCTGCTTGCCGCAATCTGGTTCCAGTCATGCCCGTCACCAGAAAACAACCCGGCTAAAACGAAAAGATCATGTCTCTGCAAGAAAGATACAACACCTTCAATTTCATCAACAAATGCTGTTAATCAGCACAAACCTAAAGGAGAAACAAAATGATAGACTGCTCAAAAGAGATCAGTAAATTCCATGAGGAAAACGTTCGTCTGCCAGAGACTGAACGCGGCGAAATGCGTAAAAAACGGCAAAGTAATCAGGACCGCCTCAGGGCCGGTCTCAAAAAAGAGGAGAATCCACTACCCAAACGCCACATAAAACAAGGTTCTTATGCCATGCACACCATGGTACAACCACCTGACAAGAATCCGAAACCGGATTACGACATCGACGACGGTGCTGTGTTCAACCGTGAAGACTTGAAGGGTCCTCAGGGCGGAGACATGAATCCTCGCGATGCCTGTAATATGGTCAGAGATGCGCTGGATGACGGCAGCTTCAAGAATGCCCCTGAAACTCTCAAAAACTGCGTTCGTATATATTATGATGCCGGTTACCATGTTGATGTTCCTGTTTATCGAGAATATGAGGATGATAACAAAGATACATGCCTTGAACTTGCGTCTAGCGAGTGGCGAAAATCTGATCCTACAGAGTTGACAACATGGTTTAATAACACGGTCATCAATAAAAGCCCCGATACAGCAAACGGCCAGCAAATGCGTCGCCTTGTATGCCTACTCAAAAAATTTGCAAGAAGCCGCAAAACATGGAACATGCCATCAGGTTTAATCTTTTCAGTACTTACAGATGAAAAGTACATAGCTTACGATGGACGAGATGATGAAGCACTGTATGACTTGATGAAGACGATTTACGATCGACTGGCCATTTCGGGTAATCAAGTATTCAACCCGCAAGACAGCGATGAAGAGCTCACAAAAGGGGCAGAGGACCCGAAAATGCGTGAGCTGAAGGACCGATTATCATGGGCACTGGATAGACTCCGTGATGTTAAGAATGAAACATGTGACAAAAACGAAGCCATGAAACGATGGAACGAGATATTCCACACGGACTTTTTCAGTCAATTCATCGAAGACGATGAAGAAGACAACTCCAATGGACTGAATGTATTAGTATCCACAGTGGCAGCGGCAGCTCCAAAGTCATGGGCAACGGAGCAATAATGTCCTGGATTCAACAAAACAGAGAACTATATAACGAGGAGTGCTCTGCCATTCGACAGAGACTCCCCGATGTTGAAATAAATACAGATAGCGGGCTACTTGTTGCTAAGGGTCCATTCCCTATTTTCAAAGAAGGTGTGATCATCAGACGTTACATTCTGGCGCTTGTTTTTCCTAAAAACTATCCTGAATGGGTACCGACCGTCTTTATGCTAGAACCCCATGTTAAGTACATCCCTGATCGGCATATCTTTAATAACGGAGGTGCGTGCCTTTGTCTTCCCCATGAAGTTATGCAGCACCTTCCTAACGGCATAAGGTTTGCTGATTTCTTGGATCGCTTGCTGGCCCCCTGGCTTATAGGACAAGCATCTTATGATAAACATGGAAAATGGCCACTCCCGGCACGAGCACATAACCGAGAGGGTATACTAGAAGGATTCAGTGATCTTCTAGATATTAAAGAGCCAGAGGTTGTAGAGCGCTATGCCCGGTTGCTGGTCAGGAAAAACCCAGCCAAAGGACATGAGCCTTGCCCATGCGGTAGTGAACTAAAACTGCGCGACTGCCACAAGGACCTCTACTACCGTTGCCGTGATAAGATTCCAAGCAGAGTACAAGAGATGTACCGGAAGTGGTTTTGATTAAAGAGAAAGAGTACAAAGATGGAACGGCACACATTCTATAATGCGGATCATCTTTCCAGCAAAGAGATGGAGGTAAAGCAGAATGAAAACAGCTATATCTATTCCAGATCAGGTGTTCGACAAAGCGGAGCAGTTTGCCCGCGAAAAAAATATCACGCGCAGTGCATTGTTTACAAAGGCCGTAGATGAATTTATTCAACACCATCAGCAGAGGGAGATTACAGAAAAATTAAACGAAGTCTACCCTGAACAAGACTCTACACTGGACCCGTTACTTGCTGAGATCCAGTTGCAATCGCTTCAGCAGGAGGAGTGGTAATGAGACGTGGTGAAATCAAGTGGGCCTCTTTGCGTGAACCAGAAGGCTCTGAACCCGGCTACCGCAGGCCTGTATTGATCATCCAGCCTGATGACTTCAACCGCAGCAATATCAACACCGCGCTATGCGCCGTCATAACATCGAATCTATCTCTGGCAAATGCCCCCGGCAACATCCGGATCTCCAGCAAATCATCAGGGTTGAAAAAGCCATCCGTGGTCAATATCTCCCAGCTGATCACAATCGACAAACGCTTTCTTACCTAAAAAATTAAAACACTGGATCATAGCAGCATGAGCGATGTCGATGAAGGGCTCCGTTTGGCTCTGAGCCTGTAGACACCTGCCATTCTAAATAGATAATCCGAGAAATGTATCAGTTCAGGTAAATTTCAAACCCCTGTATTTTATCATCTTCAGTTAGTTTAAAAACTCTGACCTCTTCAGGGTTCAGATCCGTCAATCGCTCATCTTTCTTTTTCTCGATACTATGCTTAAACAAACTGAGACGATAACGCCCAGGCTTCAGATCAGGAATCACCACCTGAGCAGGTTTCCTGAAATGAGCACGAGCTCGTATACCCACACTATTACTATCCCATTCGTTTCCAGATGGAGTATCAGCTGTTTCCAATATTGCATTTGCGTAAAATCCGGGCGAAAAATCCAACAAAAGCTTTATTTCACAAACACCTCTAAAATCTATGGTCACATCATTTATCAGCTTCGCATTAATGGACATCGGTACTGTTTCGTAACGACTCACAGAACCTGCCAAATATGAAATATCCCCTCTCAACGTATATGCTCCGGGACGTAACCCGATCAAGTTGTCATATCCGGCATTCTTAGCTGGTTTGCCCTTACAAACACATTCACTACCATCTTCTGCAACAGCAATATATTCAACGAGTGGCGGTTTACCGGACACACTGGTATAATAGTCTATTTTCTTTCGGTTTTCAACAGAGCATCGAACATGCACAACCGCCTCGCGCTGCAGGCAAACAGTTGATTTAGCAATCTCTGCCGACTGAACCTCAACTTCAACCAGTTCTTCGACATAGCCAGGCGCTTTAACCACTAACAAGGCTTTACCGGGTGAGATATTCTCAACAAGAAAACCGGAAGAGCTCTCTTCCGATTTCTGTAACACCCCGTCCTTCCATTTCCTGTGGCGTCCATCCCGGTACACCACATTTCCCCTTGCAGGAGAATATTCACCTGGATTCGTAACTTTCTTTACATATATACTGAAATCTTTAACAGTTCCCCCACTTTCAGAGTCAGTCACAAGGCCTTCAATATGACCAAACGGCTGTGCGTCATATGCAAGATTAACATCATTCAGTTGAACCGCTTCTTCAATCATTATAATATCTTTTCTTTTATCAATTCGCCTCCCTTTCTCAGAAATTGTAATCCAGTATGTATCGGGTGGAACATCAAAGATCACAAATCGCCCTTCATCGTTTACATTTGCTCTTAAGGGTTTTTGTGGATGCGGAAGGCAGGCAAATCGATGATCAACCCTGTTTGTAGCTTCAATCCACACTGAACACCCATCATTGGGTTCACCAAACGCCCCTGAAACAACTCCGGTAATCCGAGCCGGTTTAAAGAGTGTGAAATCGACACCTGAAATAGTATTCTCTTTGCACTCCGGTTGCAAAACAGGAGTGCTATTTTTCATACGGGCTTTGCGGTAAGCATCGACACTCTTTTTACTTTTCTCATAAACGAATTTTGCAGCTTCCCTGACACTCTCCGGCACTACAGGAATGTAGTTCTTTGCCTTAATATATCCATCTGCTTCAACATTAAGTGTGTACCAGATATCTTTATCTCCGTATCCTCCCCCTTCAAGCCCGACAGCTTCACGGAAATTTGCAGGAATTAAACCTTTCAAAACATATGTGCCATTACTATCAGTGCATGCTGACACCTCATGATAATATTCGGTATAATCGCCCTCCGGTCTGGATACACCTCCATGCCCCTGTTTTGCATTCACTTTCACACCCTTTATCGGTTTGCCAGCTGAATCGACAATCCGCCCTGCAACAGTCACCGCCAAAGGAGATATTATAAGACGTACCTGATCCGTACTTCTGCGATATTTTTTCACAATAATATATGAAGAGAGACCTGAACAAGATCCAGGAGTTCGGTTAAACGCGCTGATTCTGTAAGTCCCCTTAGGCACACCGAAAAACTCAAACTCACCATCACTGCCGGTTTTAGTCTTCAGGTTGACAGCCCTCGCCGGAGAAACACCTACACTCTCCAAAATCACATCCGCTCCAACTATCTTTCCATTGGGATTTACAATCTGAAGAAGATTAGTGGTCAATGATTGCATGACCGACTCCATGCCAGCCAAATTTCCAGATTCCTGAGCTCGTTGAATGCGACTACCAATGACACAATATTTCTCCAGCAACTCAACAGAATTATTCTGTGTGCCATCAGTTACCGTACCCCTTATGTCAGGAAATTTATTATGAATAGAAGAAGCCCCCAACGCAAGCACCATGCTTATTCCAATAATCAAAATTGATACCAGCTTAATCAGACCTTTGTTCATAATAACTGCCATATTTTTATCCATTCAACAAAACTATCGACTATTTGCTTGTTGGAACAAGCGCCGGATTAAAACGCCCAGGCTGGATGAGATAACCCAAAGGGAAAGATAACCAAGTTAACTTTAACAAGTGTACGTAATACTATTATAAAATTAGCCTATTGCAAACTTAATAGTTAATTTTGGCGCATCTGCCAAATTGTAATATTAAATGCGACAAACATATGGACAAAAAAAATGTTCCATGTGACGATAAACCCTCAACAAAAATCGTTCAAAAAATTGCAGAAAGGAAAAAGTAACATGGAAC
>JAQIBS010000215.1 GCA_027858965.1 Kiritimatiellia bacterium | reverse complement strand
TGTTAGGCTGTTAGGCTGTTAGGCTGTTAGGCTGTTAGGCTGTTAGGCTGTTAGGCTGTTAGGCTGTTAGACACCGCAGCTTTAGTCAACAACGCTACGCGTTGCATAGAAAGAAAGTTTTTTGAAATCTAAATGCTTATGTCGTCCGCCGTTACACGGTGGATTATACCCGAAAATGTTGCCAGTCCGTATCTATTCTGAATACCGCTTTAGTTGTTTTATATCAACAATTTACAAAAAAATCCAGCTGAGCGATTGATATCTCAAAGTTGTTTTTTAAACTTTTTTTTACTTTTGCTATTGCAATATTCAGAAGAGAGATGTATTATTCAAACAAATGAAAGTGATAATCATTACCAGTTATGAAATATAAGAGTAGACAACGTGATATAATACTGGAGCAGTTAAAGATGGTTGATTGTCATCCAACTGCAGATGAAGTATATATAATGGTTAAAAGAAAGTTGCCGAAGATTGGCATTGCCACAGTATATAGAAACCTCGAACAGCTGAGTAAAGGCGGATGCATTTTCAAGCTTGATGGAGATATAAAGAGGTATGATGGCAATATCATGAGGCACTTTCATTACAGATGTCCTCAGTGTGAGAGGGTATTTGATTTGGATATTGGAAAGTTGGAATCAATTTATGATGATTTGAGTAATGAGTCACATAAGCAAGGCTTAGAAGTAAAGGTGGAGTTCGTGCGGATTTGCGAAAACTGCATTGAAAATAAAGGAAAATAAATATGAGCGTATTAGTAGGAAAAAAAGCACCGGATTTCACAGCAGCTGCTGTTATCAATGGAACAGAGATGGTAGATAATTTTTCATTGAGCGATTATAATGGCAGGGAGATTGTTCTGTTTTTCTACCCATTAGATTTTACGTTTGTATGTCCCACAGAGCTGCACGCATTTCAAAGCAAGTTGTCTGAGTTTAAGAAGCGTGGCGTAGAGGTGATTGCGGTTTCTGTAGACTCACAGTTCAGCCATTTTGCATGGTTGACCACGCCAAAAAAATGTGGCGGTATTCAGGGAGTAACTTATCCGGTTGTCTCTGATCTGAATAAAACTATATCAGCTGATTATGATGTGTTAGTTGAAGGGGCTGGCATTGCTTACCGAGGTCTCTTTTTAATTGATAAAGAGGGCGTTGTGCGACATCAGGTGGTCAATGATCTTCCTCTTGGACGGAGTATTGATGAAGCACTTCGTATGGTCGATGCCCTACAGTTTTTTGAGAAGTATGGCGAGGTATGTCCTGCAAACTGGAGCGAGGGTGAAAAATCAATGAAACCTGATCAGTCCGGTCTGCAAGAGTACTTTGCTGAGTAGCAATTTAATTTAAATATAGAGATGTTTAATTAGCATCTCAACTAAATAACATGTATGTTACACCAGAGCTGAAATCAGCGCTGGTGTAACTTTTTTTGTTCTGGTAGTTACCGGATTAGTAAGTTGTAGTTTGTGTGCACAGGATGCGGCTCCAAAGGATAGTAATGCCGTTAATACCCGAAAACGACCAGGATCTATGTTTGCTGATTCACAGGTAACATTTCCGGAGAAAGGAGCGTTACCCGGAAAGTTTAAACAGGATGTTAAACCAGTGACATATCCTGCGGAGAAGGATTATTATATTTTTGGTTCTCCTTGCCGTTCGGTTGCACAGGTGGATCAGATTCAGGCCCAGATGCCGGAGGGGAGTTTCACACCTGTTCCAAAAGATCGAAAATATCTTAAATGCGCATTTAAGATTTTAAACGAGGGCGGTGAGCTGCATATTGTGGGTTTGGGCGACAGCATTGTGAATGACACCATGCGGTCTGCCTGGATTGCCAAATTGCAGGAGGCATATCCGAAAGCCATGATTAAGTCTACTGTTTATGTGCGTGGTGGCGGGGGGTGTCAGCACTACCGTGAAGAAAATCGTATTAATAAATATCTTATTCCGCTGAAACCGGATGTCGTCTATATCGGCGGCATCAGTCAGCGCTCTGTGGATGATATTCGTGTAGTGATCAAAGAGATTCGTCAGCATCTGCCTGAGGTCGAGTTTCTGCTTGCCAGTGGCACCTTTGGCACTACAGATCCGCGGGATAAGAGTGCGCTTGCAAAAGCCAGGCACTCCGGTAGTGCGTCGTATGGCAGAGAGTTGAAAGCTCTTGCTGATGAGTTGAACTGTGCATATCTGGATATGACGACACCCTGGGCTGAATATATCTGTTCATCCGGTCTGCATCCGCATCTGTTTTATCGCGATGCTGTGCATGCCAATGAAAGCGGCGAACAGATTTTATGTAAGATTATGATGTCCTTCTGGGAACCCTGAGGTTGTACTGAAGCACAACTGATTGTGGAAAGTGGAAAGTTGAATGTGTTTTTTGGACGTGTCAGACTCGTCTGAGCATTCGCCGTATGCTTGCCTCTCTTGTCTTTTCCTGATAATATCAAACGCAATCAATGAGAAGGAGAGTTGTGAAGAAAATCTTACTATTTGCCGCTGTTTTGGGTCTAACTACTGCTCTGCAGGCAAAGAAGCCCAATATAATGTTTATTATTGCGGATGACTGGTCTTTTGGTCATGCCGGAGCGTATGGTTGTGAATGGATTAAAACTCCATCATTTGATCGTATTGCCAAAGAGGGAATTCTCTTTTCACGGACCTATACCCCCTGTGCCAAATGCGCGCCCTCGCGTGCCTGCGTTCTGACGGGGCGCAACCCATGGCAGCTGGATGAAGCCGCAAACCACTGGTGTTACTTTCCTGTAAAGTTTAAGAGCTATGTTGAAGCGCTGAAATCCAACGGATATTTTACCGGCAGAACTGCTAAGGGCTGGGCACCTGGCGTTGCAAAAGACAGCAATGGCAAAAATCGCAATATGGCTGGCCGGTCTTTTAATAAAAAGAGGTGCAAGCCGCCCGCCGGAGGTATCAGCGCTATTGATTACGCAGCTAATTTTGCAGACTTTCTTGATGCTGCCCCAAAAGAGCAGCCCTGGTGTTTCTGGCTTGGCTGCACTGAGCCGCATCGCGGTTATGAATTTAAGAGCGGGGCAGAGAAGGGGGGCAAGAAGCTTTCTGATGTGGATAGAGTTCCTTCGTATTGGCCGGACACAGAAAACGTCCGTCATGACATGCTGGATTACGCTTTTGAGGTGGAATATTTTGATAGCCATGTTGGCAGGGTGCTGGCTGAACTGGAAAAGAGAGGTGTTCTGGATGATACACTGGTCGTTGTTACATCTGACAACGGTATGCCTTTTCCCCGAGTCAAGGGGCAGACTTACGGACACTCGAACCGTCTTCCAATGGCCATGATGTGGAAGAACGGGATTAAGAGCAGCGGTCGTATTGTGGATGATTATGTCAGCTTTATTGATCTGGCGCCCACCTTTCTTGAGGTAGCCGGAGTAACTCTGGAAAAGAGCGGTATGCAGATTCCATCAGGACGCAGTTTAACTGATATCATGTACTCTTCCGGATCAGCTCTGGTTAATCCAGAACGGGATCACCTCTTGGTGGGGCGTGAACGCAACGACTTTGGAAGACCCCATGATACCGGCTATCCAGTGCGCGGCATTGTTAAAGACAATATGCTTTATCTGCATAATTTCAAGCCGGAACGCTATCCATCCTGTAACCCTGAAACCGGTTATCTGGATGTTGATGGCAGTCCCACTAAAACCGCTGTTTTACAATCCCGTACAAATCAGGCCGAGAAACACTGTTGGCTGAGGACCTTTGGGAAACGGGGCTCCGAGGAGCTTTATGATCTCATAAAAGACGGCGATTGCATGAATAATCTTGTTGCTTCAGAGACGCATCAGAAGACATTTGCCTCACTTAAAAGTCAGTTGCTTAAGGAACTTAGACAACAGGATGATCCGCGTGTTTTGGGAAATGGTGATATTTTTGACTCCTATCCCAATGCCGATACAGCCAATGTAAATTTTTATCAGCGTTATATGAGTGGTGAAAAGATGAATGCAGGCTGGGTCAATAAATCTGATTTTGAGAAGATCGATTAATATATTTATGAAGCACATTGTAATTGAATCAGCTGATAAATCAGTTTGCGCCTCACTTTCACTTGAAAGTTTCTGGTCAGGCAACACTGTGTTTCCTTCGGCTCCGGTTTTTGAGGTCAGTTACAAGCAGCGGCAGATCATAAAAAGGTCTCAACTTGTATTTCAGCCTGTTGCCGGTCAGCCGATCAGTCATGGTCTTGAGATTATCGCGGTGAAAAAACAGCGACCGAAGACGCGTTTTGGCCCTGGGCGTCAGGTGGTTATCCGGTTGCGTGAACGGCATGGTTTGAAACGCGAGCTTGAGATTACGCTACGTCTGAGTGCTATCTCAGTTTTCTGTTCACTGCATCAACCTCGCAAGCGCACAAACATTGGTTGTGACAGATCTGATCTGCAGTTTGTTGACGGCGCGGTTTTACATAGTGTAAAGAGTGAGATGCCACTGGTTGCCTTTGCTCCGTCATCTGTATTATTTGCCTATTGGAACCATGCCAATGAACATCATCTTGTGATATTGGACCGCCCCGGAGCTATTGCTGAGATGCAGTTTGGTGCTTTAGGGCGGATTGAATCCCTGGACGTTGAGAGCGGGGCTGATGGCTGTCGCCAAATCTATAGCCGATTGCCCTTCACAAAGGCGGCTCTGCCCGTAGCTACGTACGGCGAAGATATACGCAGCTCTTTCAAAGAGGCTTTTGATGCGCTTCTTGGGCATTATCAAGGGGGAGATGACGATTTCTGGCTGATAAGAGGTGAGCCTGGAGTTTTTGCCATTGGAGCAAGGCGCAGTGGGGCTAACTGGATGGTTGCCGGTATAACCGCTAAGGCACGGACTTTAACGCTTCGCTTTGAAGATCTCTGGCTTCGTATGCCGCAGGATTTGCGTGCTGCAAAGTGGAGGGTGAAGATTGCACGTGATACCGTCAGAGATGAACCGGGAGAGAGGATTGAAGAGTCCTTTGAAGATCTGGCCCCTGATATTCGTGTTGCCCTTGATCTTAAAAAAAATGGTGGTTTTACAATGGATTTTAAACCGTACTGTTAACTGATGAAAAAAAATATGATAGAAAATAATAACGAAACTGATCTTGATGCAGGTGCTACCGATTCAAGCTGCCTGACCTTTACCGTGAGTGAAAGCGGGGCTAAAGGACGCCTTGATGCTTGGCTTGCAAAGCGATGTCCTGAGCTTTCTCGGGTCCGGATACAGCAGCTGATAAAAGAGGGTTGTGTCACAATAGCCGACAGATCCGTCAAGGCTACCACAACCCCGAAACCGGATGATGTTATCAGAGTCGTTATCCCCGCACCGACTTCAGCAATACCGCAACCGGAAGATATTCCTCTGGATGTGCTTTATGAGGACTCAGACTGCATTGTTATCAACAAGCAGGCCGGGCTGGTGGTGCATCCTGCTCCGGGCCATCCTACGGGAACACTGGTGAATGCATTGCTTTTTCATTGCAGCGACCTGGGTGGTGTTGGGGGTGTTGAACGACCAGGCATTGTGCACCGGCTTGATAAAGATACCTCCGGCGTGATGGTTGTAGTCAAAAATGATGCGTCTATGTCCGGTTTTGTGAATCTCTTTAAAACCGATGGTATACGCAAGGAGTATCTTGCCATTGTTCATGGTGAGCCGGAAAATGATAAGGGGCTTTTGACTGGCATAATCGGACGTGACCCATCAAACCGTAAAAAGATGGCCATGGTTGAGATGAATGGCAAAGATGCCATTACTCACTACCGTGTAATGGCAAAGATGGGTGCAACCACCCTGATGCATTGCCGTATTGAGACGGGGCGTACTCATCAGATCCGTGTTCACATGGGCTCGATTGGGTGTCCGGTTATAGGAGACCGCCTCTACGGACGTTTATCTGCTGATAAAAAACTGCCTGACTTTCCTGCCCGGCAGATGCTGCATGCCCGGCGTCTCTCTTTTCAGCATCCTTTAACAAAGCAGAAGCTCTGTATCGTGGCCCCTCTGCCGGCAGACTTTAAAAGTTTTTGTAGTGAGAGCCGCTTGACTGAATAAAAAGGTTAGGTTTCTCAGCAGAATCTGTGGGTGGGGCGGCACGGCTAAACAAAAAAAGAGTCAGCAGATATACTGCGGACTCTGATTCAATCGATAAACAACAGCTCTCGAACTACATTTTTTTGAACAGCATTACAGCCAAACCACCGATAACACATAGTAGCAGGATAATGAGAATTACCCATATTTTATTGTTGTTTGTTTTTTTTGTAAACTCCTTGGGAGTTGCTTTGTTGGTGTTTTTCTGAATGACAATTGTTGTTCTGGCAAGACTGAACGGTTCTTCATCTGCTGCTTCTGGTACATCATCACCGTCAAGCATCATCGGTACCTCGCCGACTAAAAGAATATCATTACGAAAAATTCTCTGCTCTTTAATCTCTTCGTTATTAACCTTGGTGCCATTCGTTGAACCAAGATCTCTGAGTATATATCCGGAATCGTCTTTCTCTATTTCACAATGTGTACCTGAAACAGATTCGTCCTGAACCGCCCAGTCGTTGGTATCACGCCGACCAATTCGTGTTATATCCTTATCAAGTGCGCTTTTTTGACCTTTAAGAGGACCATCCAATATTACGAGACATGCCATGCTGAAATCACCTTTTTTTTTTCTTCAATAGTTCTCTATAGATTAAACACTAAGTTTCCAGAAGTCAAATATTATGAGCAATAAATGCGGTAATTTTTATAATTTCCCTGCATATCCCATTTGTTGAAGCAACCGGAAGTTTTTAAACCAGTTTTTTTCTACTTTAACCCATAGGTCAAGTTTCACTTGGGTTTCAAATATTTCTGAAAGTTCAGGTTCCGCTTTTTGTTTGACCATTTTAAGCATCTGGCCGCCCGGACCGATGACAATCCCTTTTTGGGAGGGGCGGTTTACATAAACGATCACGGATATGTTCCATTCATTGGGCAGTTCGGTGATATCATCGATGAAGATACCCAGCTCATGTGGCAGTTCCTCGCGTAGCTTTTTAATAAATTTTTCACGGATAACATCAGCAATAGCCAGTTTGCGGGGGTAGTCAGTGATAATATCTTCAGGGAAGAGATATTCTTCAGTAAGCAGAGCAAGAGAGTAGAGGTGCTCTACCAGATCGTCTGAGCCGCCTCTTTTTACAGCGCTTGTTTCCATCCACTTAACTTCCGCGGAGCTGTTGGTCTCCTCTTTGATCTTATTCCAGAGTTCAAGGAATTCATCGCGATAAAAATGGGCTTTGTCCGATTTGTTCATAACGAACAACACTTGTTGATCGGTCTTGGCCGCCCGGTGCATCCATCCATCATCTTCCAGATGCGGTTTTTTTGAGCCGTCAAAGACAATCATCAGGATATCAACTCCGGCCGATGCATTACGCGCCATGCGGTTCATCAGGGTGCCCAGGTTGCCCTCTGATTTGTGCAGCCCCGGGGTGTCAAGAAAGACGAGCTGACCTCTCTTGTCGGTTAGAATTCCACGGACTGTGTTACGGGTTGTCTGTACAACCGGGCTCACAATACTGATTTTCTCTCCCACCATCTGGTTAAGAAGGGTGGATTTACCTGAGTTTGTCCGTCCAACGATTCCAACAATCGCGCAACGTTTCTGATTATTCTGGTTTTCTGTCATAATTTTTAGTCTCTGTGCAGGCAGCAGTCGTTTTTACTGATGTAAATGATTTCGTATTGCAGCATCGGGCAAAAATCGCCGGTTGTTTTGCAAAATTGAGATGGTGTGCACCCCTTAAGGTGCGACATTACTGTTGTTAACGCCTCCTGAAAAATAGATGGCCTGTCTCGTCGCATCTATTACCGCCCGCCAGAGATCGCTGTTGAGATTGATCTTCTGTCGTTCAATGGTTGCAAGTTTAATAGGCACAATAGTGTACCATTCTCCCAGGTTTCCTACAACACAGTTTGTGCGACCGGCCATGGCGGCATGCACCGCATTACGGGCAAGCAGGTAACAGCGAATGGCATCAGTTCCTTTTGCAGGAACACTGCGGATAGCGTAGCTCGGGTCAAAGTATTTAACCGATGTCTCAACCTTTATCTCATTAAAATGATCTTCTATCCGTTGTTTGAGATATTCACCGATATCTTTTTTGAGGATATTTCCGGATTTATCTTTTTTCTCTTTTTTAATATCTATTATATGACGTTGGCCAGCCCCCTCCGCTATTACGATAATGGCATGGTCTTTGCCGGACTGAAAGCGTCGTTCAAGAGCTTTCAGCAATCCGTTGGGGCCATCTATATCAAATTCAAGCTCGGGGATCAGGCAGAAGTTAACCACAGGGTTGGAGAGCGTTGCATAGGCTGTTATAAAGCCGGAGTCGCGCCCCATCAGCTTAACCAGCCCAATTCCGTTGAAAGTTCCTTTGGCTTCGGTATGGGCCGCCTGTATGATGGGAGAGGCCTCGCCTACAGCTGTTTCAAATCCGAAACTGCGGCCAATGAACTTAAGATCATTGTCAATGGTCTTGGGTATACCGACAACACTGATAGCCAGGTTACGTTGCTTGCACTCGTCGGCAATGTCACCCGCGCAGCGTAGAGAGCCATCGCCTCCAATACAGAAGAGAAGGTTGATATTCATGCGGGCCAGAGTGTCCACCAGCTCATTGGTGTCCTGGTGACCTCTGGATGAGCCCAGCATGGTTCCGCCGCACTCATGAATAGTATCAACGTAATCTGCATTCAACATAATAGGTTCATAGCCGAAGTGGGGGATCAGACCGGCATATCCGTAGCGGATGCCGTAGATGGTCTTGATTCCGTAATCAAAGGTGAGGATTTCAACCAATCCCTTAATAACGTGGTTTAATCCAGGGCAGAGTCCGCCGGCGGTGACAATGGCCACCCGGCTCCAGGCTGGATCATGAAATATCTTTTTATGGGCGCCTGCCATTTCGAAAGAGGGGGCATTTCCCTTCATTTTTTCTCTAAGGGCATCAAGAATATTTGCATTTTCTGTGATCAGAATTCTTTCATCGCCTGCAATAAATTCACGGCTACGTACAGGAGAGGCAATTTTACACTCTCCCAGTGTTTCTGTATTTGTTGTATAGAGTTTAGGATTAGATAATATTTTTTCAAATGTTGTCATAATTTTAATACTTTCGCTTTAATTTATTGGTTGCTCATATATTATATGACTTTTTTTGAAAAGGTCAATTGACAGTAGAGCAAATTTTTGGTTAAATCCCCACACGTTTTGCAACATGGGACCTTAGCTCAGTAGGTAGAGCACGACACTTTTAATGTTGGGGTCGAGGGTTCGAAACCCTCAGGTCCTACCATGTTTTATCGCAAATGGAGAGATAAGCCGTTGATTAACAGATCAGCGGCTTATTTTTTTTCTCAAAAGGTCATTTTCAACAATTACACCTGTCTGTACCTTGCCGATTGCTATCGGCAGTGCAAAATGAATCTTGCCGCCAGCTTTCTTTTTATCTTTTGTGATTGCCTTTAAAACCTCATCAATATCAATGCCAGCAGGCACATTGACCGGCAGTCCGACTTTTGAAAAGAGTTTAGAGAGGCTTTCTGCAACTCCGACCTCCGTCAGTTGCATTGCTTCTGCAATTTCTGCCTCCAGAACCGTTCCTATGGCAACAGCCTCGCCATGCTGCAGGGCAAAACCGGTTGCTACTTCAATTCCATGACCAATGGTGTGGCCCAGATTCAAGGATGCCCTGACCCCTTTTTCAAAGGGATCTTCGCAGATAATCCGGATTTTGACCGCCATAGAGCGTGCCACAAACTGTGGCAGCCACTCAGCATTGCGCAGACTTTCACAGATACTTTCATCAGAAGCAAGCTTGCAGAATGTAAATTTTTCAAGTGTATCAAGCAGTCCCGGATCTGCAATAACGGCATGCTTGATACTCTCCGCGAGTCCGCAGCGTATCTCACGTACCGGCAGGGTGGCTAAAGTCTGGGTATCTGCTATGACCAGCGCAGGGGGGTGAAATGCGCCAATCAGATTTTTCCCCTCTGGCAGGTCAGCGCCGGTTTTACCTCCCAGCCCGGAATCACACATCGCCAGCAAGGTAGTCGGCATGCTGACCCATTTGATTCCGCGCAGCCATGTGGCTGCCGCAAAGCCGGTCAGATCTCCTGTTACACCGCCTCCCATGGCAATCACGGTATCACCGCGTTCAATACCTGCCTCCATGAATTGTTTCCAGAGGTATCCCACTGTATCTATGGTTTTGTGGCTTTCACCAGCTGGAATTGTGATCAGACTGCTCCTGATACCGCTTTTTTCAAGTGAGTCAGCCACCACTGTGCCGTAAAGAGGTGCTGTGTTTTCATCTCCGACAATGACACAACGTTCTCCCAACTTAGCCTCGATAAAAAGCTCTCCGGTTTTCTGTAGCAGATTTGGCCCTGTATAGACGCTGTAGGGGTTTCCCATGCCGCTGACGCGGTATTGCCCTAGAATCATTTGGACGTTGTCAGTGGTGCTTTCAGCGGGCATATCAGAGACTTTGAGGGTCAGAGGGAATGATCCGTAGTGCGCCGCCCTGGTTTTCAGCAATTTAGCTAGAGGACTTTGCTTTTTCTCTGGTTCTTCTTCGCCTTTAATTAAAGGGCGTTGATTAGGAGCCTTGCTTACTCGCGCCTGCAGGGTTTGCAGATCAGCGGTAAAGCAGAGAACTGATCCATGTGTCTCAGCGCACTCCCGGTTCTGCGGTCGCAGAAGTGCTCCGCCTCCCAGTGCAATAATGGATGGGGCATGTTTTGAAAATTGGCAGATTGTGCTGCTTTCTAAATTACGAAAAGAAATTTCGCCATCATCTTCAAAAATTTGCGTGATAGCTTTTCCAGCGGATTTTTCTATTTCGCTGTCGATATCGATAAAAGGGCGTTCCAGACGTTTTGCCAGAAGCCTGCCAATGGTTGATTTACCGCTGCCCGGTGGGCCGTATAGAAATATATGAGACATAGGTTTAGGAGGTTTGAAGGGTGAAGTTTGAAGGGTGAAGTTAATTACAAGTGAAGTTTGAAGGGTGAAGTTTAAATCGTTAAAATCGTGGGAAAGTTAAGAGAATTGTTACTATTACTAAAATTCTCACTTCTAACCTCACTCATTCACTCTTCTTGCCTCACTCCTCACACCTCTATTCAGGCCAGAAGATATGATTACGATCTGTCATTTTAACGGTTTCCATGGTGGCTTCTCTTAGAGATTTAAAACGGGGAGTCATTTCGGCAATGGAGTCTCCACCCAGTTTTTCCAGAAGGGCGCCGGCCAGTACATGGCATACCAGAGCTTCGCAAACAACGACAGCCCGCGGGACAGGGCAGATATCAGAGCGTTCATAGAATGCCATACGCTGCTCACCTGTAATTAAATCTACGGTGTCCTGTCCCTTGCGGGTGGTTGGAATCGGTTTCATGGCAACCCGCAGCCATATCGGTGATCCATTAGAGATGCCGCCTTCAATTCCGCCGCAGTGATTGGTTTTGCGGATCAACTTGTTAGCTTCAAGATAAATGGCATCCTGCGCTTTTGTGCCGGGTTTTGTTGTATTGTTGAAGGCATCGCCAATTTCAATGCCCTTGATTGCGTTCATCCCAATCAAAGCTGCGGCCAGTTGTGAGTCCAGGCGGCGGCTGACATCAACATGTGAGCCCAATCCCATAGGAACATGGGAGGCAACTACCTCAATAATACCGCCAAGGGTTTCTCCGTCACGATGAGCCAGTTCAATGGAACGGATCATTTTCTCCTCCATACGTCTGTCAGGGCATTGCACCTGGGAGCTGCGGGCAAGAGCAATTCTCTCTTTTAATTCATGCAACTCTGTATTACCAGTGAGAGAACCGATAGATTTTACATATCCGTCAACGGAGATACCGAACTCTTTTAAGAACGTCCGGCAGACAGAGCCAACCGCCACCTTTGATGCTGTTTCGCGCGCTGATGCCCTTTCCAGAGATGGCCGTATATCATCATAGCCGTATTTAACAACTGCCGGTAGATCTGCATGTCCGGGGCGGGGAGTTACATAGGGC
>JAQIBS010000208.1 GCA_027858965.1 Kiritimatiellia bacterium | reverse complement strand
AGCTGTCGGTTATGATGTTTATGTTATGTGTAATGGACTGGATGCGAAATCGGGCCCTGTTTCTGGCTTAGAGGGAAAGTGGGCAGCTGCTGCTACTTACACTCCTACCACTGATACAGTGCCATCCGGAACCGCAATGTGGTATGGAGCTAAAACTCCGAGTGTGGCTTTAAAGGCCACGGTTTCAGGAGAGGTTCTTAACACAGATACTTCTGTTATGTCGGTGGATTTGTCTGTCAAACAAATAGCTAATCCTTATTCGGTGGATTTGCCCCTTAACGATGGTATTCCTTATACTGTTGGAATGACTAAGGGCAACACGACTTCTTCGGCAGATACAATTCAGATTCAGACAGCTGTCGGTTATGATACTTATTATATGAGTAATGGACTGGATGCGAAATCGGGCCCTGTTACTGGCCTTGACGGAAAGTGGGCAGCTGCTGCTACGTATACTCCCACAGATGCGTCTATACCAATCGGTATGGGGGCTTGGTATTTGCGAAAAGGAGTTACTGATTTTGATGTGACGATTACGAGACCATACACTCTCTGATATAACTAATCTGCGAGGTTGATTTAACAGCCTTGTTATGTAAAAAAAATGAAAAAGGAAAATAAAATGAAAAGAATAATGATAACAATGTGTATGATAGCTTTTGCTATCTGTACACAGGCGGCCTCAATCAACTGGGGTGGCTTTATTGGTAATTCACAGGGTGCAGGTGGTGCCATGGCTGGCACAGGAGCCTATGCTACTCTTATTTTTATGGGTGCTTCTATGCCTGCCGGATCTGTAGATACATGGGACAGTACCACTGGTCTTAGCAACCTTGGCGGTGAAGTGATGGCAACCCACGCAATCACCAGCAGTGAGGCTCTTACAAACTACTCCTTCGCGGATGGTTTTACCCGTTCGGATAGTGCTGGTGGAGTTAATGGGTACTGGATGATGGCTGTTTATGATCCTACGCAGACCGAACAGTATTTTGGTTGGTATTCTGCAGAAATCACTGGTGTATCAGATACGTCGCCAGCTGCAGATTTTAAGCTTGAATCTGGTTGGACTGCAGGACAGTACCTTGATGGTGGAGCACAGTTGGAGGTAGTACCAGAGCCTACATCTATGGCTCTTCTTAGCCTTGGAATTGCAGCCCTTGGACTGCGCCGCAAGTTCCGCAAATAAGATGAGTTTGCATTAGTTAATTTGCAAATCCAATGAACCCCGAGAGAAATCTTGGGGTTTTTTTATAGATACCCATGTCTTGGGGACGGTAGGGCGAGGCGTCTCTGGCCGATCAATACCGTCCTTGCGCTGTGTCACTTTTATTCTGCGCGCCACTACTACATATTATTGAGATAGTTAGACCTGCCACGCCCAGTCCATTCCTTCATTGATACTTACAAAGTAAACACGCCCTTCATGGATGCGACATACAGTTGCACAAGCATCGCGCTTGTTCAACAAGGTTAAGCGTTTTATGTAGTAGATGCCGAGGAGAGAGCGGCACACTCTTGCGCCCAATACCATTATATCATGAGTAGTGTCTTTCGCGTCATCGGAAACAGTTATAAGCATGTCGCTACCATCCATTAATCTACTTACAAACGGAATGTTTGAATGGCGCTTATTATACTCGACCAACTTTAAACTCAAGTCTTGGGATTTGTCTTAAAAAGTGTATCTCATTCTACCACAGTACAAATATGGAATCACCGCCGATTTCCTTGAGAAGTTCAAGCATGGGAAAATACGCGTTCGGTCCGTAGGTGGTGCTTACACGGTCCATGCCATCCAATGTGAAGCTGTTGTATTTCATGACGCATGTTGAGTCGATGGTGGCACCGATTCCACAGGCGTGGGCCAGGCCTTTCAGCAGCATCTGGCGGGTGCGCTTTTTCAGGAACAGCTCTTCAGGACCATCTTTGTCGAGCCCACGTAGGTTGACCTGCGAGAAATAGCCGGGTACGTTGACAAATGAAGGGCCGATCTCCTGCTTCACAAGAGCCACGACGATCACTGCTTTGTCGCCGAAACGCTTGCGTAGTGCAGCAGTATCCTCCACCAATTCGTTCGCGAAGGGTTTGCTTTCATTGCGGACCGCCACATTGAGCATGTATTTCATACGGACATAAGCGGCGGCCTCGCGGAAGTCGGCGTCCGGCAGGGCACCGCTCACGTTGACGAACAATACGTGCGGGCGCTGCGTGGCGTCGGCGGGGAGCAGGGTGCTTACATTTTTGACGGGATCCAGCACGGAAATCTTTTTTGGGAGGGGCGTGGCAGGTGCAGCGTTTTTCGGGGTTTCGGCACAGAAGGCCATCAGAGGTACGATCAGGGTCAGTAGCAATATGCGCATGGTTTTTTCTCCTTGTTGTTGGTGTTACCAGTTTATCAGACTGATGAAACTGCCTTTTTCATCGGTCGGCACGGGAAAGTTTTTAAAGTGGTTTAGATCAATGATTTTAGCGCCTTGCGGCAAGGGACCGAGCTTTTCGGGTGTGCGGCAGAAAAAGGCGAACTTGGAGGCGAAGGCCAGGCGGGCGTAGTCGTTGCCCGAGGAAAGAACCAGCACAGGGCAGTTGAATGCCTCACCCATAGCCTTGACAAAGGGCTCGAGCCCGAGGTGCCAGTTGGAGATGTTGACGGCGAGGATACCATCCGGTTTCAACATCTTGAAGTATAGCTCAAAGGCTTCACGCGTAGAAAGGTGGTAGGGAAGATTGTCGCCTGTGAAGGCGTCAATCTGGATCATGTCGTATTTTTCAACGTCAGCGGCTAGTTCTTTTTCGAGGCCCTTGCGAGCGTCCTCGCAGAGGATTTCCAATTTGGCGGGGCAATCTTTCACGAACGTGAAGAGCGATGGATCTTTTGCGATGCTCAGCACCTGGGGGCTGATCTCATAGCAGCGGTAATAATCATTTGTACGCGCATAGCAGAGCATGACGCCGACACCGAGGCCGAGGATGTTCACTCGCATGGGCTCGCCACTACGGTATTTGGGATGCGCGAGGATCGCATAACCGCCGCTTTGGGCTGTGAAGTAGGTGGTTGGCATGCGTTCTTTTCCGGGAATCAGTGCCTGAATGCCGTGGACCGTTTTGCCGTGGACGAATTCGTGGATCACGCCCTCTCCTGATGCGGTTCGGGCTTTCGCTTCGAGGACCTGAAGCGTTCCGAAGAAACCACGCTCCTTGTGTATGACCGGCCGGTCGTCCTTTCTTGGCTGCATGGAGAAAAGAAGCGCAGCGAGAGACGCACAGGCGATCAGCGCATTGCTCACTGCAAACGCGCAAACGCCTTTTTTCTTGATTGAAAACCCGAAGGCAATCACG
The DNA here is from genome assembly GCA_027858965.1 of Kiritimatiellia bacterium. Lineage (GTDB taxonomy): Bacteria > Verrucomicrobiota > Kiritimatiellia > RFP12 > UBA1067 > M55B167. The sequence goes on along the minus strand of JAQIBS010000208.1, from coordinate 7,721 downwards.
AGTAGCAATACCAAAATAAGAGCGGCTGGAAACTCCACCACGGTTTTAAAGAGCATCGGCATGGCCAGTGAAGCTGTGAGGCCACCGACAGCCCCGCCTAAGGCGTTAAAGAGATAATAGTGGGTGAGTCGGTTCGTGTGCGGCCGCAAGTGAAAGAGCCATGAATGAATGAAGGTGCAGCCGACGAAACAAAACGTAAGGCATGCTCCCAGGTTCATGGCGAAACCGCCGTTGGCCCCGGTCTTACGGTAAGTCAATGCGATACCCGCCATTGCTATGGTTGTTAAAAGCGAAAAGGGGATCAGGAGACGCTCAGACCATGTTGAAAAGCCGACGACATAGCTGAGTAGAAAGAGGCCTAACAGCACGACCCACAATAGCGGCAACGGCATTACGTCCAATGTCAGGTGCGTGGTGATGGCATTCAGCATAAAGACCGATACTGCCGGCAGGATAAGCCACAGCAGAGGTGTGATAGATTTCTGAATAGGGGAGGGGGAGTCAGTTATAACCTGTTTAGGCGAAGAGTTGCTTTGATCAATGTCACTCCGTGAGGATTGAAATTTTTGCGTAACTACTCCAACCAGTAAAGTGTAGATTGCAAATGCCACGGCAAATCCGAACCATTGCATTGTGAGAGGTATATACGGTTCAATGATAAACGGGTAGGCTAGTAACCCTACGAAACTACCTGCATTTGATATGGCGTAGAGGTGATAGACATTCTTTCCCTCGTCAGCCATCCAGGTCTGAATTAAAGTGGAGTTGGCTGATAATAAGACATATGGTAATCCGACTGATACCAGTACACAGAAAAGCACCTCGAGTGATGGAATGGATGAAACTCCCAGCACGGCAAGTCCTGTCTTGCGAAGTATGGCAATAAGAATGATCCAAACTATACCTGATCCCAAAAGAGCTAAGTGAGCCCTGCGCTGTGTTTTAGGTTGTCGCTTGCTGATCCAGTGCGCATAACCGTAGCCAATGAGTAAAAGTGTCTGGAAAGCTGCGAGACATACGGTCCAGACAGCAGCGGTTCCACCGAATGATGGCAACAAAGTTCGCCCCAGCATTGGCTGAATTCCAAATAATAAACTGGACCCCCAGAAAACGGTTAGGGCGGGTAATTTTTTTAACATAAGTTTTGCTCAATTTGTTTGATTTTTGTCATCTGCTAATAGAGAGGTTCTACTCCTAGTTCCAATAATTGTTGATTTAAAACCTCTCGCTGTTTTTCCAGCTCTTCTTTTGTGATTCGTTGCGCAAGTTCCTCAAGTTTTTCCAAGGCTGCATTGCGTTCGGCTTGCTGTCGGGCGATTTCCGCTTCTCGCCGTTCTTTGAGGCGTTGCAGATACGATTTAGTGTCACCGCCTTCATTCAGAATATGGACAGTAAGTTCATCTTTTGCCAATGCGACGTCATCTTTAAGGATGAGGGTTCTGTCGTTGTCATCTTCTTCAATCACAATCTTATGTTCCAAAGCCTTGATGGTATCCTCATCCTGCATGGTTGAAAGGTCAGGAAATGGCGGAGATGCGGTGCCGGCTGGAATGCTGAGTTCCATGGCCAGCAGTTGTTCGGTCGCTGTTTTAAAAGGTTTTTTTGGTTTTTCAGCAATTTCGTTTTCATCCTGCAGGGCATTTTTATCATTGCGGGCATTTGTTTTTTTTGCTTTTGCCACCACCGCTTTACTCCCCGGTGGTTCAACCATCAACCCCTCACCCAGTTTGACGTAAATAGCAGTTCCATCTTTCTCTAACTCGGCCCACTCTTCTTCATAGTTGGCATCTAGGACTGTCCAGCCATTGGAATCATCGCCAACCAGCAGGTAGTAATTGACCGGGGGTTTGACCGAAAGGTCTGTAAATCCAACCGCAGATGTACCGGCGGGGGTAATATTGACACAGCTCATGTTGATCTTGCGTGCCAGTAGCTGTTGCTCTTTCATAGCCTGAGCCGCGGTTTTGGCATCGATCGGGTTGATCATGGCCGGGGCAGCTGCGGGTGCTGCACCGAATGGCATGCGGTTTAATATGCCTTGGTAGCGGCTGAAAGGTGGTACTTCAGGTGTTTTGAACCCAGTGGAGAGGGCACTGAGGTTTGCGGCTCCCATGAGTGCAAAAATAAGTGTAATTATATATGTGGTCCTTAGCATGGCTTTATTATAGCAGATTATGGGCCAATGGTTGAAGTTGAAAAGTTGAAAAGTTAAAATGGTTTTCCCCGCTAATCTACGCTAATCTCTATTGCGTTTAGAATTTTTTTAACGCTAATCGCTAAAAATTCTAACCACCAGGTTTCAAATATATATTTTTACCTTCCATTTTTTTACCTTCAAAAACCGAATTATCAAACCGCGCACTCTAGCACTCGCGCACTTTAGAACTTCTTCTTTTTCTACCCTCCAAATCAAGCCGAGCCAGTCTTCGACCCGCATGCGGGACTACGCCCTGGCACGGCAGGTGCTCAGCGTTCCCAGAGTTTCTCTCATTATGCTGGTGCAAGAAATTACAATGCCAAGAAATTGGTAATGTGATAATTTAATAGTGAAATCTTTGAGGAGAGGTTATTATGAAGTCCATAGAGCGAATTACATTTGATCCGAATGTCATGGGAGGAAAGCCCTGTCTTCGCGGAATGCGTGTTACTGCGGGAATGATTGTGGGGCTTATTGCTTCCGGTAAGACACGCGCTAATGTGCTGGAGTTATATCCATACCTCGAGGATGCCGATATTACTCAGGCGCTGACCTATGCTGCCCTATAAATTCAAGAAATTCTGCGAATATTAATATAGACAGAATTTATAATATGGGTTTAAACTAATAACCAATCAAAAAAGGAGGTCAAGATGTGCTGGTTTATTGAACCTGAGTGCTTAATGGCAAATACATTTTTCTTGAAAAATCAGACAGACGCATTTGAAATGAAGAGTTTTCGTAAGTTGGCACGCGAGATAGAAAAAGTGCTGAAAGAGCATGATGTGATGGTTTGTTGGTATAGACCGCAAGTCAGTTCTGCACTTCTCCATTATGCTGATATGTTTGAACGTGATGGTGATGTGATTAGGAAGAGTCAGACAAAGGATCTCTTTAATCAGGAATTTGTTGATGAAGAGTTTAATTGTGATTTGCCGCCCGAGGTCGTTGAGTGTATGAAAGCAACAATTAAAGAGTGGCCAGTATCTGTTTGATGGACAGGAGAGTAAATTGAATAGATCGGAGAGGTTAATTAAAGACCCCGTGCATGGATACATATCCGTGCCACGGGATTTTTTCGATAAATTTATTGATACTCCAATTTTTCAGAGACTTAGAAATATTGAACAAACTTCAATGCGCCCTCTCTATCCCGCAGCGCACCATGACCGCTTTATACACTCTCTTGGGGTTTATCACTTGGGATGTAAAATTGTTCGAAACCTTTCCGCACAGAGAGGGGTGAGTGAGTGTGGGGTGAGTGACGAGGAGTGGCTTCGGACAACAAAATCCTTTGAGATAGCTTGTCTGTTGCATGATTGTGGACATGCGCCTTTTTCGCACACCTATGAGATTTATTATAATCACTCGAAGACCGGTATAAAGCGTGCGGAACGTTATTTACTGAGGGTTGCTAACGATAGGGGGTTTCAATCCGACTTCGAGGATATGGGGGCACCCCCAGCCCCACATGAATCCTTTAGTGCATATTTGGTTGTCTCTGTGTTCTCACTTCAAATAAAGGAGGCTGGGGGCGATCCTATTCTGGTTGCCAGAATGATCACAGGGATAAAAAATACACAAGTGTCCGCCGTTAATAGACTTGAAGACATTTTTATAAACCTGCTGAATGGTTCGCCTATTGATGTTGATAAACTGGATTATATTTTGCGGGATACATGGGCATCTGGAGTTAAAAGATTATAAAGATGACATTGTTAAATTGGTAATGGGTGCTGTATAGTTAGTGTGAGATTTTGGTTACTTCGCCCCTGAGTTGTCAAAAACCGCAGCAACCAAAGCAACGCATTCACCCTCCGTACCTCCTTGTCCTCCGTGGTCAAAATTAATAAACAACCCCTGCGGTTGGGATTTTTAGCGATCAGCGTTAAAAAAATGCCAGCCGGAACGATTCGCGGAGATTCGCGGGCAAAAAAAACGGAAACGCACCCCACCTGTCTTGACGGTTAAACCCAGTTTTTGACTTCAAGCCCTGTGTCCTTATGGGATGCCAGTGTTGCAAAGGGGATTGCTTTTACCTGTGAAGCCAGAGTGAATGATTTCGGGCCCGGATAGACAATTGAGACTGAGTCTAGGCTTAGATCCTCCAGTGCAGCTTTAACGGACGGTGTAACCCGAGGTGTGTCCGTACGTTTGATCTCAAATCCGGACAGCCGATCACCGTTCCGTAATATAAGGTCGATCTCCGCTCCCTGATGGGTTGCCCAGTAATATGCCGCATCGTGTGGTGAAGTTCTTAATATCTGCTCAATTACAAAACCCTCCCATGATGCACCGCATTTGGGGTGTGTGAGTAATCTCTTTTCTGTTGTGATTCCCAGTAAGTGATGCAGTATACCACTGTCGCGAAAGTAAATTTTAGGCGCTTTTACCTGGCGTTTTTTGATGTTTGCAAACCATGGCTGCAGTTGACGAACCATAAAAGCATCACTGAGTAGGTCAAGATAACGCTTGGTTGTATTGTGGGTTTGATCAAGCGACCGCGATACCTCTGCGCAATTCCATATCTGACCGTGGTAGTGAGCAAGCATCATCCAGAAGCGTAAAAGTGCAGTTGCTTGGTCAACGACAATTACACTTCCCTACTAACGACGATTAGACTTCTCTATTAACCGGTGAAGCCTGAGACTCTATTTAAGGTAAGAATATTTGGGGTAAGAAAATCTGTTGCACCCTTCGGCAAGCTCAGGGCAGGGCGTGGTAGGTTTGAGGCAGAAACCAGCCGCCGCTCTTTGAGCTTTAGCGGTCAAGAAATAGAGGGGTAGGGTGGCTAGCTAGAGGCAGAGTTAACTGACGACTGTAAACTGTAGACTGTCGACTGAAAAAAAGAGTCTGCGGCATCGGATATGCCTGGGCGAGACAAACACATACCGCATTATAGCAAAATTTAAAATATCTTGTTATTGTTAGAGTAATTTCGGAATCATTGAGACCAGTAACTTGAATATTTTCGGAAAATGATCAGATAAATATGCAATATTTTCGTAATCAGTGATTGATGTAGACAGAAGGTAAGTGATAAAATAAAACTATGAAGCGGTTCGCATATAAAGATGTCCTTGCCCATATACCTCGGAAACAGATAACGCTGATTATTGGAGCCAGGCAGGTGGGTAAGAGTACTATTCTCAAGCAATTAGAGAATGAGCTTAAGAATGAGCTGGTTTTTAGTTTCTCGCTTGAGAATAAAAAAATACGTGCTTTGCTGAATGAAACCCCTGAGAACATATTTCAATTGATCCCTCAGCCCAAGAATAGACGTATCATCGTGTTGATCGATGAAATACAGTACCTTGATGATCCATCGAATTTTCTTAAATTGAATTATGATTTGTATCAGGATAAGATTAAATTCGTAGTTACGGGGTCGTCAAGCTTCTATATCGATAGAAAATTTAACGATTCACTTGCTGGCAGAAAGCGTATTTTTGAGCTCTCAACATTGAGTCTGGCGGAGATACTTCATTTCAGTGAACGAGATGAATTAGTTCCCTTTCTTAACTCCGGTGATATTCCCTTGTTATATCTTGAGGAACTCAGAAAATATCTGTATGAATATCTTGTTTTCGGTGGTTATCCTGAGGTTGTGCTAACAGATGATATTGATGAAAAGAAACTGATTCTTAAAGAGTTGGGTACATCGTATGCCCGAAAAGATGCTGTGGAGTCGAACCTGCATATCGCGGATGCATATCTGAATATTCTGAAACTGCTTTCATCCCGTACCGGTTCATTGGTCAATGCAAATTCTCTATCGGCAGATATTGCAATTGACGGTAAAACAATTGATAGCTATCTGTGGGTTATGCGGAAGTCGTTTCATATTGATCTGGTTCGTCCATTTTATCGAAATGTTTCGTCGGAAATTAGGAAAATGCCAAAAGTGTATTTTAATGACCTTGGACTTAGAAACTTCTTTGTGAACAATTTTTCTCCTATTGGAATGCGTGAAGACAAAGGGGCTTTAATCGAGAATTATGTATATCTTCTGCTGAAGCACAAATATGATTCGGAAAATGTCCGTTATTGGAGAACTCAGTCAAAAAAGGAAGTTGATTTTGTGGTTTGTGGAGATGGTGGGGAGTACAAGGCGTTCGAGGTTAAATATGACAGGCGGGCATACAGCCAAAGAAAATATTTGAGTTTTGTCCATAGTTATCCTGATATACAACTGCGTTGCGTTGACGTTGATGCAGCTCTGGTTGATGTGTTGTAGTATTAAGGTGAAGTAGCGTCATCCATTATAGTCGGAGGTCGCGGGAAAAATCAAATAATTGCCCTAATATATTTTCATCAAGGAGTCAGCAAAATCCTGTAAGCTGGCAGATGCAACATTTCTTGTTAAAGGAGCACAACTTTTAGTAAGACAAACCACAGTTCCTCCCTGTGATTTTTGTGGTTCCAGCTCAGTGATGAAACGATCCAGAGCGGCGGCCATCGACCTTTTGGGTGTTCCTGAAAGTTTAAATTCAAAAGGATATAATGCACCTTCGTTAGCTTCTACAATTAGATCAACTTCAAAACCATTCTGCGTTCTTAAATAATTCATGCGAGGAATAATTCCTTTAGCCAACGAACACTTCAAGGCCTCCTGAACACAGAAATTCTCAAAAAGCGCACCCGCCATAGGACCATCTAACAAATGTCTCTTATCGCTTAACCCGGTTAAATAACAGACCAATCCGGAATCCAGGAAATATACCTTGGGAGCTTTTACCAAACGTTGCCCCAGATTTCTGTAATAGGCAGGAAGCAGATAAATTATACGACAAGCTTCTAATACCGAAACCCACCGTTTAATTGTATTAACAGCCACGCCTACATCTCGCGAAATAGAGGAATAATTTAATTGCTGTGAACAACGTGCAGCTAATAACTGCAGCACTCTTTCGAAATCACGTAAATTACCAATATCATAAAGCGAGCGAATATCTCTTTCGATGTATGTTTGAACGTAAGAGGAATACCACTGACGGGTATTTATTTTTTTGTTCATCACGAGCTCCGGATAACAACCGCGCAATGTGTTTTCAACAAACAGATCAACGGAGTCAACAGGTAGCCCGGCCTTTTGACATTCCTGAATGCAAAAAGGAGGTAATTCCAATAAAGCGATCCGACCTGCCAATGACTCGGAAAGTCCCTTTGTGGCAATAAACTGCTGTGAACCGGTCAGAACAAAGCCACCTTTTAAAGCTCTGTTTTCATCGATACGTATTTTTATATAATGGAGTAATTCAGGTGCATATTGGAACTCATCAATTATCACTGGAGTTTTAACTGAATCAAGAAATAAGACGGGGTCATCATTGGCTTGCATTCTGATAAGTGGATCATCCAATGTAATATATTTATAGTTAGGTAATGTGTGCCTTAACAATGTTGATTTTCCACTTTGCCGCGGTCCAGTAATCGCTACTGCTGAAAATTGCCGCAGAGCTTCTAATAGTACCCCTTCAAGATGGCGTTGAATATATTTACAATTATATACCATGATTAAAAT
>JAQIBS010000189.1 GCA_027858965.1 Kiritimatiellia bacterium | reverse complement strand
CACCGGGTGTCTCTCTCTAAAGTGTCGTTTTGGTTTACAACATAATAGAGGTTTATGCCCGGTGTTTTAAGCATTATTTAGCATTATTTACCCACAGATTCAGCGGAAGACCCAAATTTGTTTAGTTTCAACTGTCAGGGTTCCTCCGTCAGGCATAGCATCACGTGCGTTAACACAGAGATTCATCAATATCTGGTTGATCTGCCCCTTGTCTGCAAAAACACGTCCCATCTCTTTTCACCCTTCACTCTTCTCTTCCTACTCAAGGGTGGGGTAGGCGATGCCGCCGGAGAGTTGGGTTTCGCCACCCTCTTTCTCGTAAACTCCATAGAAATTAGAAACGGAGTCAAGCCAGACAATGATGCGATGCATATCGTCGTCAGAGAGCTTGAGATCATGATGCCCCTTCTTAAGCATGGGATAGAGCTTGGAAGCCAGTGCACCAAATTTGCCGGGTGTGGTGCGGTAGCGGTCGCCATAATCCCAGAAGGCATATTTATGAATGAGTGAGTCGTAGGAGCGGAATACCTTTGTGGGACGCCGGATTTTAATGGTGACAATTCCGCTGTCGAGCGGAGGTGCTCCTTTATCTTTGTTCTTTGTGTGGCAAGCCACGCAGTTTTTATCAAGAACCGGTTGAACCAGACGCGGATAGCTGAAGGGATTGGTACCATCAACATCAGGTTTCGGAATTGATGGTTTGCGCATCATGGCTTTGACCATCTTATTCTTCTGTAAAGGAACACGGTTTTTTGGCTCATGGCAGCCAATACATGTGAGCTGCTCTCCGGGTTGCACCCAGGTGGCGGATCGCATGGACTGAACAGCGCAACCGTTCTCATCCAGAGCCTGGAAGTAAACCTCCTTCAAAGCCGGAACTTTAAAATGCGCACTGCCATCATCTTCAACAGGAACCGTACCGAGCACGCGTCGGGCCAAGTTGACAGAGTCGGAAGCGCTGTTAATACGACGACCTGTCTCATGCGGAGGATGTCCGGAGGGACATGACATGGAAAAAATCTGATAGAGACGCAAGGCCTTGATCTTAGTGCCCTCGGGCCAGGGCTTCAAGCTGTCGTAAACATCCAGCACCGCCATAGTTCCCTCTGCAGGAGGATTCTTTGCCAGTCGTTGAGATTTTTCCATTACCACAGGAGGGCGCTTACGAGAGCGCAACGGCATCGGACTGAGAGATGCGATATCAGGATCATGATAAACCAGAATCTTATTACCAAAAGCATCCACCAGATAGATACCGTAATCACCACGGGCAGGTTTACCCCCCTGCCGTCCACTTCTGATCCGCATTCCGGGATCATAGACGCAAAGATAATAGTTCTCATTTAACGGCCAGGGTGTGCCATAGACCTGCTTACCACCCTGACTCTCAGGAAATTTAATATCTGGGGTAATGCGTTTAACCGGAGCCATGGCATCATCATCCGGGATAGTGGAATCACAGATAACGAGAGATCCGTAGGACTGTCCGTGATGGGGAGCAGCTGTACCAATGATCTTATTTGAACCGGGAATGGAACGAAGATCCATCTCCATGTCAGCACGCTTGGCTTTAATGGAGTAGTTACCATGAACGCCGCGTGAATCGCGTCCGTCCGGAGTCATTACCCAGGGATGATGAGCGGTGCAGCCATGACGATCGACATAGTCCCAGCGGGTGTAAAGGATCATGCCGTTATGGTCGATGCTAGGTTGCCACTCGTTATTCTCATGCGGGCTGATCACGCGGATATCCGAGCCATCAGGATTCATATCATAGACGGTGTATGAAGGGCACTCACGTCCACAACGCAGGTAACCGCCACGACGCTCTGATATGAAGGCCACGCGTCCATTGGGGATAAAGCAGGGATCAAAATCATTCCAGGTTCCATCGGTGAGCTGACGCAGGTTGGTGCCGTCGGAGTTAGCACTGAAGATGTGGTAGCAACGACCCTGACTCCAGTGGCCGCGGTTCTTGTGGTCAAGGTGTTCGATATGTTTTTTATCGCCTTCGCACTCAACATAGGCAAAGAGAATGGTTTTACCATCAAAGGAGAGTTCCGGTGAGAGAAAGCCCCCCTTATTGAGTTTCTGTCCCTTAAGGCGTCCATTTTCCACGACTGAGTTGGCGAGGATATTTTTTACCTGAGGTTTGGAACCGAAAGGATTACTAAGGGCATATACCCCGCCACCGGGCAGCGCGAAGGTGCCATAGTACTGATCGCACATATGGTTGAAGGTGGAGCGGTCACGTTTAATAAAGAGAAGCTTATCAAAATTCAGCAGCGGATTGGAAAGGGCGATCGTGCGACGGAGGGCATGGGCTTTTTCAAAGAGGGCAAAACGGGCATCCTCATCAGAGCAATCTGTTGCGGAGGCGCTCTTTTGCAGGGCTGCCAGGCGGGCCGTGAGTTTTGTGAGCGCGGGCGCATCTTTGAGCACCGCGATATCTTCCAGCAGAGCTTTGGTACGACGCAGGATGATATCAAGTGGATCATGATCAGATTCAAGGATCAGCGAAGCGCTGTTAAATGTTTCCGGGGCATGGGCATCAAAGACATTTTTACGAGTGAGGTCATACGCGAGGTTATTGAACTGCAGCTGCACATTGGAGAGAGCTGGACCGGAGAGCTCCGGCAGGGCAGGCACAGAGCTAAACGTGACACCCGGTGATTTGATCTGGAATTCAGAGAGCGAAGAAAAGACATTGTTCCCTTGCTGTTCCGAAAGAACCTTGAGAGTTACATAGCGGCCTTTGACCGGGGCGCCCTCAATATTCAATGCGGTTGCCTGCTTGCCATTGGGAAGGGCACCTTTCAATAGCGGGGTGCCCGGATTCTTTCTGTCATTAGAAAGATAAATTTCATAATCCCTGATCATTCCATTTCGGCATCCATCCAGACGCGGAGTATAAGAGAAGCCGGAGATCTCATAGCTGGCACCCAAATCAAAGCTAAGGGTATGAGGATGGGGTGTGGCGCCGGCGGTCCAGACCGAGTGCCAGATGGTTTTTGTATCGCCATCCATGGACATCTCAGCGGGGTAGCCGGAGGCCTGGGAGCTGGACTTCACCTTAACTCTGACGGTTTTTTCCTTGGCGGAAAGAGATACGCAGAGAGCGATGGTTAAGATTGTGGTCAGCATTTGCTTATTCATTGAATAATCCTTCCATTTTTAAGGGCGAGGCAAGCAGGGGCGACAATTCTTCGAAGTATTGTTTAACGAGGTCACGGTATTCGGGTGGAGTCTTTTTGAGCATCTGCTCATAGGCCTCGGAGTCGACCTCTCCTTTAAAACGAATCCAATCTTCGCGTACGGGGACGCGGATGTTCCGGGCGCGTGACCCACCTCCTCCACCAGCACGGCTGCGTATGAGTTTTCCACCAAGGCGTCCCTGGGCAATCAACCAGGCCTTTTGATCTTTTTCCTGCTGAGTTTCAACAGCCTCCAACATCATATCGGCAAGGTTCCGGGCCTTCTCTGCAGCGAGCTCCTGCATCTCTGAGAGCGGCGAACGCTGCTGTGAGGATTCGCGTGCCTGCTGAGCCAGGGCGAGAGCCTCTTCCGCTTTTGTCTGACTCTGCTGTGCCTGGGGCATTGCCTGATCCTGAGCTTGCTGTGATTCCTGCTGGGCACTTTCAAGCGACTGCTCCGCCAGCTTTGACGCCTCCTGCGAAAGTTCCGCTGACTGAGAAGCAAATTCGACAGCCTCCGCCTGAGCTGGCATGAGGGTTTTCTTCATCAGAGATTGTGCTTTCTCGGCTGACTTCTGAGCTTGAGCAGCCTTTTTCGATGCAGATTCGGCGGCGGTCTCGGCAGCAACCTGATGCTGTTGAAAAGAGGCCTCGGCCTGCTGCGCCATCATATCAGCCATTTCATGAGCGGCATCAGCTAATTTAGCAGCGGCATCGGCGGATTGCATGGCCTGCTCGGTAGCAGCTTGTTCCTGAGCGGGGCTCATCTGCTCAGCCTCCGCCTGCTGCGTTTGTTCAGCTGACTGCTCAGCCATCTGGGCGGCCTGCTGCGCCATCTGCGAAGCTTCATCCATTCGTTCGGCCAGAGCCTGACTAAGAGTACTTTTACTTTCCTGTGCAGCTTCCACGGCATCCTGGGCAGCTTCGACGGCATCCTGAGCCTGTTCAGCAGCGCTCTGCGCTGTTAGGGCAGCCTCTTCCGCCTGCTTTACAATCTCCTCAGAACTGGCCTGTTCCTTTGCGGCCTGCTCAGCGGCCTTACTCAATTCATCCATCTGCTGTTGCGCTTTTTCAAGGGCCTGATCAGCTTTCTGGGCGGCCTCGGCGCCAACCTCTTTGGATTGCTCCGAGAGTCCGCGAGCCTCCTCAACAGCCTTCTGTTTCTCTTCACCCTGCATATCCTGAGCCTTCTCCGCTTTGGCGACGGATTCCTCGGCCAGTTCAGCGGCACGCTGAGTGAAAGCAGCGGACTCCGAAGCTAGCTGGGCGGCTTCGGCAGATTTCTCAAGATTCTCCTCTTCGGCATCACGGGCGGCTTCGACCGCATCGACATTGGCAGCCTGCGCCTCTTCCTTGGCGTTCTCGGCCGACTCCGCGGCTTTTTCAGTGGCCTGCTCAGCAGCCTCTTCATCACCTTTTTCCTGTGCATCAGCGGCCTGAGCGGCATCCTGCGCAGCCTCCTGAGCCTCTTCAGCAGCGGACTGAGCCTCCTGCGCGGCCTCGACAGCTTTCTGGGCGGCCTCTTTCTTAGCGAGGGCAGCCTCCAGAGTTTGATTAGCCTGACGTTGTTCGGCGGCGGTCTGCGCCTTTTCAGCAGCCTCTTTTGCCTTTTCAGCGGCCTCTTTAGTTTTTTCAGAGGCCTCCTCGATTGACTCAGCCACCTTCTGCATCTCAGCCACCTTCTGAGCCTCTTCAGCAGCTTCAAGGGCTGACTGAGCTGCCTCCTCGGCCAAATTGACAGCCTTTTCACTTTCCTCAGCGACCTTATCTTCAAGCATGACGAGCTTTGATGCCTCAGGGGTTAGAGCCTGCTGGGCTTTCTGCATATCTTTACGAGCCGCTTTAAGCTCCTCCATCGCCTTTTTAAATTCATCATCCTGCATGGCTTCCTTGCTCTGCCACAGCTGTTGTTCCGCTTTAGCCTGTTCCTGTTCCCACTTCTGCATCTCCTGCTTATGCATGGGTTCTTCGGCGGCCTGTTCAGCGAGAGAGTCCTCCTTCTGAGCCAGGTCCTGAAGTTTGCTTTGTTTCTCCTGTTCGCGATTCTCTTTCTGGAGTTCCTCATACATCAGTTTATTGAGTTGCGCTGCCGCTTTACGCAAGGCCTGCTCGGCCTCATCGCCAGCTTTCTTACGATCTTTAACCTCAGCCTGGGGAATCAGCTCCACCTTTTCGAAGGCCTTTTCAACAAACTCATCACGCACATCCAGAATTTTTTCAGCAAACTCAGAAAAAGGAGTTTTTTCTGTTTTCCGGACCGCTTTATTCATCAGCTCTTCAGCTTCAAGAGTATCCGCACGGGCCTCATCCAGTTTCTGCTCTGCTTTTGCCGGCATCTCCGGTTTATCAAAGTTGTGTTTTTCCTGTGCAATATCCTGAGCGGCTTCATTCAGCTTCTGCTGCGCCTTCTTCAGGAGCTTTTCCATCTCCTTTTTTGTTTTCTCGCGCATCTGTTCGCGCAGGGACTTTGAAGAGGTATTCAACTGAATGGAGATAGAACGGCTCTCATGCACCTGGGCACCGCCAAACTCCGGCGGACGATTATCGGTGACCCGAAACGAGAGTTTAAAGTTGTTAATACCCTGGCTGGAAAGTCTTTGGAGATCAGGCACACCCTTGACTTCGGCTCGATTGTGAGAGCCTTTTTCCACTGTCAAAGGAATAACTATCTCAGCTTTTTTACTGGCGGCAATGATCATATCCAGAGAGGCAAATCCAAAATCATCACGCGCTGAGCCAAAGAACTCCACACGGTCATGAGGTGGAATTTTGAGATATTTCGCCTCAGGAAGTTCGAGTTGAATGCGTGGTTTCTGGTCGGGCACAGCAATGTAGGGAGCCCAGGCAGGAGTATTGGTAAAGCCATGAGAGTCGCGCAGTGCAATTGACCAGCGTCCCATACGATTGGTACTGACACGCTGCAACCAGATTGCATTGGTGTGGGCAGCAGCGGGCAGAGGCAGGTCAGCTATAGTTAGAATTGGAGAGCAGATACGATCAAAGCCTGCATCAATGGTTATGCGGGTACCCTCAACTGCGCGGATTGAGTCGACCGCTTTACCAACAAGCTGAGTTGACTGCAAGCCTGTATATGCAGGATAAGCATAGGAGATACAGGTACGCGTGATGGCCGGTTCTTTGACAACCCTGACGAAGTATGTTTTTGTCAGACCCTGGCCATAGCGTATGCGGTATTCAAAACTTTCATTAACGGCAGAAAGCCAGAGTTCAAAGAGTGCCTTGTCCGCACCTTCAGCGGAGACACGCTTCATTCGTTCGACGACCTCACTGCCCCCCTCTTTCAGGAAGATAACTTCAGCTCGGAGACCGTGACGTTCAGGGGCTTCAACAAACATCTGGAGCTCTTCATTCTCCAACATGGTGATATCACCGGGTTCGATGACCAGCTGACTTGCCAGCAGTGTATCAAATTCCCTGTTAGGGAAGAGAGTGCGAAGAAAGAGAAGGCCTGTCTGTTTGGGCCAGATAGCAAACAGGATAGAGAGCACAAGGGCAAGTCCAATGGAGGTAACTAAAAAGGGTTTGATTGTACGGGCGGTGAATTCGCTCTTAGGGAGAACTCCCTTAACATCGACCTCGGCATCTTTTTCCAGCAGATCGACCAATTCCTTGGAGACATTGCCATCTTTTTCAGAGGCCAGTTCAATGGCTGAGCTGATACGTTCCTGAATATCGGGGTGGCGTGTTTCGAGAACACGGGCCATACGGGTGAGAGAGATTGGTCGGGCCAGAGGAGCGATCAGCAATTTGTAGACAGCAGCCACAAAGAGCACAAACCCGGAGAGGGAGAAGGCCCAGCGCACACTCTGGTCATAAAAAACAACGGTGGCATCGACTGCCATGATGGCCATCACAACCGCAATCAGCACGCCTATCACAGCGATAAGGCCACGCATCAGCATGATCAGGCGTACGCGCCGGATCATATATTTAAGCTGTTTTTTTAGTTCTGGAGGAATTTGTGTGTTCATGCGAGGCCTCCGCGTTTACGTAGAATCCATTCGGATGTTAAAAGGAGTGCTAGAATGAGAAGCACCCAACGGTTATTCCAAAGTGCATATTCGAGGCGTTCCTGTACAACCCCTTTTCCCTCACCAAATGATTCAATTAAATCCATTTCATTTCCAGGGAGAGTGAGCATTCCGCCCGTTCCCTTTGCAAGGGCCTGCAGTGACTCGGTCTGTGGTTTTACCACGCCCATCTCAACCGGACGACGTGACTCTGTAACCAGGAATGAAGTTTCCACTGAGGGCTGTGCAACAATATCTTTGCGAACGACTTTGAGGGAGTAAGCACCGCCCCGGGAGAAAGGCGGAAGAACCGCTTCATAAAAGCCATTGACCCCTTCACGCGGTTGAAGAACAATCTGTGTTTCAATACCTTCATCCTCGTTGCGGATGATTGCGTTGAGTTCAGCATCCTCAATTCCGACATAGCTCTCATCAAGAACACGGGCCATAACTGAGACCGTATCCTCCGGACTGTAAACCAGTCGATCGGTACCAGCTCTGAATTTTTCAGCTCCGGCGCGGAGACGTTCACCAAGCCCCCAGCGCATGACCTGTCCCCAGAAACGATGATGGCGGGTATCGCCAATGCGATAACGCAGGCGCCAGGTGCGATCGAAAGCAAGTCCGAGAACCTTACCACGTCCAAAGCGCTGTGTTGCAATCAAGGCGCGACGGTTACGATACTGCATCCGCTTTTTGAGATGAGCAACCGCCTGGCGGGCATCGGTCAAAACCTGATCATTATTATCTCCCTCAGCCACGGCGATAGCCAGCACCTCAGAGCCGGGTTTAGCTGTGACAGGCAGGCGCCAATGAAAACGTTCGAGGGAAGCCCAGAGCTCTTCATTCTCCAACATGCTGCCGGATTGAACCATGACCGGATGCGACTGGCCGACCGCAGTCAGCTCCAACTTGTATGAATCCTCCGGTGGTGTCCAGTAGTCCGGGACCGAGCGTACTTTAAAGGGAGAGAGTTTGGATATAATGGAGTCATCCGGATAGGCATGCGGCATGGCATTGGGCCCACCGATCATAACGAGCAGTGCACCGCGATCGGCAACACAGGAACGAATATGCTGTTGGACCTCCGAGCTGAGAGTCGTGGGTTTGATATCTCCCAGAATAATCACATCAAACGCACGCCAGGCATCTTCATCCTTGGGCCAGCCACCGGATTCGGCATCGCCGAACTTACGGGCAGCCGAGGCATCAGGAAGCGCATTGACGGGAGCACCGCTAAAGGTATCAGGGTTGATCAGCCAGGACTGAAGATGAACCGACTTATCACGTCCGAAGAAGAGGTTACGCAGGTAGCGGAACTCCCAGCGGGGAGAGCTGTCGACCAGGAGCACATTGATGCGATCGTCGCTGACAGCAACATCTGAGCGCCAGAGGTTGTTATCGCTAAACAGCTCTCCATCCAGAGTATCGACCTTTATTTCATAACGCATGACTCCGTTGGTCAGAGGTTCGTGCGTCAGGCGCAGTTCGCGCTGCCAGTCGTCGGAGGAGATATCAACCTCGATCTCATCCAGAACGGTTTCAAAACTGCTGAGCGAGACCTTGACACGTTTACCTATGGCACCGGAGGCCTTGACTGTGGCCTGGAACTTGACTTTATCGCCAAGAAAAATTGATTCAGGAGCAAGGACATCGGCCAAGGCAATATCAAAGGGGAGACGGGTTCCTCCTACCAGAACACTACTGACAACAACACCTTGAGCTGCCAAGCGACGGGTCACAGGTTGAATAGAGGCATCGGCATTGTGAATACCATCACTCAGGAGCAGAATGCCGGCCAGCTGTTCTGAAGGAATCTGCTTCAGAACGCTTTCAAGCGCTTTGGTATAATCGGTTGCCGACTGGAAATAGGTTGAGTTGAAATTGGGAGAGGAGGAATCCAACACCCCCTGCTGAAGATCTTCCAGTGAGATATCACGCAGGTTGCGTCCGTAAGAGAAGAGGTCGAGATCGTAGCGATCATCCAGCTTATCAATCAGGATACTCTCCGACGAATCGGGTTTTGTCAGGAGACTACAGGCCAGAGAGAGACGGGTTGTTGAGCAGAGATTGAGAACAGCATCACGTTGAGTCTGATCAAAATCTTTCCAGAGGGCGGCAGTATCAACCTTGTTGCTCCTGATCTGCTGGAGCGTTTCCTGAGGAATAAAACCCAGCCGGGCTGCAAATCCGAGACACTCCCCGGGCTGCCACTGGTGATCGACAAAACGCATTGAGGTTGACTCATCCACCAGAACTGCCACACGACGGGTAATCTTTTTACCAATGTAACGAATGAGGACCGGCTGCATCAGAATCAATGCCGCAATTGTGATGGCTACACCACGCAGCAACATGATAGTACGCCCTACACGCTTAGAGACTGCCTTGCTCTCGAGTTCAAAACATATAAGGGAAGTTTCAACTCCACCGCCCATAATCAGAGCTGCGAGCCAGAGCGGCCAGGCACATCCAAAGACCGCAAAACGTCCAAGAAGCTGCAAAAAGCACCAGGCGGTGATAAAGGCAAAGAGCATGCGCGGCAAGATTGCAATGCGCGGGGCTTTTTCGGCAAATCGTTTTAGCAGCACACGCACTGCCAGGTAGACACCGGCAAAGAAGAGTGCCATAAGGACGACCACCCATGTTTTGATCTCAGGCGGCAGTAAATCTATTCGTATACTCTCCATTAAGTTAACTCACCACCTGTTCTGCGCTGAATTGCAATCCAGCGGGTTAAGATACACTCTAAAATCAAAAGGATCAGAAAGGCCATAGCGGGGATACGCCAGAGTTCACGGCCAAAGGTCTTACCACGTAAAGCACGCTGAAGATCGTCGAACGACTCTGTTTGCATGATATCAGCCTGACGTCCGATGACGGCCTGTTCATCCGGAGTCAAAGGATCGAGGCGACTCTCTTCCGGATTTTCTGTGACACAGATGGGGAACTCCTCAGAGTCGCCGGCAAGGTGTCCGAGCCATTGAGCGGCGGCGGCAGGAACACGAACCTTATAAATGCCCTGCATCAGCGCACTGTCAGTGCGCATGGCAAGACCATCCGCGCCATAACGGATTTTAGCAACAAGGGTGCGATCACCAGGAGCCTGCACCTGGGTATCGACAGCATCGCTCCATGAGTCGACGCTACCACGCACCGGAACAAGCAGATTGGATGGCAGAGGAATACGGCTGATTCCGGGTCCTTCGATCAGCACCTCAACATTGGCATGTCCATTCTTTTCAGCGTATGTTGCTTTAAGCGGATAGCGGACTCCGGCCAGAAACTCACCCTCATTCTCTTTCCACTGGGAATTTTTTGCGGCAATCGAGATTGAACCGACACTGAGAGATATCTCATCATCGGCACGAGCAATGAACTTATATTTACCACTGACCTCAGGAACAAAAGAACCCTGCCATTTGACAGAAAAATTATCGCGATGCATACCCGTTGCCGGCGCCTGATCTCCCCAGTTAAAATTCAAGGATGGGTCAACCCTTGTAATAAATGATTGTCCTTTACTATTCTTCTTAAAGTAATCTGCCAGTAGGCCATGTCCTCTCATCTGGGTTAAGGACTGCGAGGCCAAGCGAATGACAGCCCCTCGTGAGGGAGGGATATTCAGGTTGGCGACAATCGGCTGCGCCAGATAGGAGGTGATTTCATGAACCAGGGGAAGGAAGGATTGACGCATAACAAGGTTACCGGCGGTTCTATCAAAGGGAATCATGCTCTGAATGACAGTTCCCTTGCCGAAGTGCTGTTCCACCATGAAAGGGGCACCGGAGCTGAGACGTGCGGCAACCTCGATGCCCTCTGTGTTTTCACGCAATTCCGAGGCGCGGTAGCATTCCACAACTGTTTCGCCGAGATCCCCCAGCTTTTTAAACATAGCCAGCGCCTGATGACGAAATGTTCCAGTATCAATCGAAACACGGTTTTCGCTGTTTTCCACCCCGGGAAGAACGGCATCGCCCAGCACACAGGGAAGAACATAGGAGTCCTGCAGTTTCCAGTCGTTATAGAAAGAGATATCAGAACGCAGTCCGTTAATCACAAAAAGGTTCCCTCCCGCATGTACAAAAGCGGCAATCCGTGTGGCAAGATCCGCTGAGAGGGAGGATAGATCGGCGAGCACAATCACAGCATATTCATCCAGCGAATTCTTCAGGCCAAGGCTGGCAGCTGAGATAAGCTCCGGACGGATGAGGTAGCGATGGCGACGAAGGTCAATCTTCTTGATATCACTGATTCCCTCAACTGAGGGCATCAGGCCCAGGGCTGTAAAGCCACCGCTGCGATCCAACAGGTTGATGGCGCGGCCATCGTCCACAACCAGAACATTGAGCGTGCTGGTGATTTGTATAACCCGCTGCATCTTATCATCGGAGACCATTTCATCATCGGCATCCACGGTGGTGGTAACCACCTGAGCACCCGCTTTTTTAAAGCGGTGCATGAATGAAACAACTCTCTCGGCACCCGGCTCCATCTGTCCGATAGCGCTGTTAACCAGAGCCTTAGCAGCGCCCACATCAAGAGATATATTAGCTGGGGTAACCGCCTCGCGACCGGTATTAGCCAAAGTGATATCAATGCGGACATCACGATCTGTTCCCACCACGGGGCGGGAGAAGGCAACATCCTTGACTGTTAAATTACGAATACCCTGCGGCAGGCCGAGGTTGCGGACAAAAACACGGGGACGGGAGGGAAGCGTATCAAAGGCATCACTGAGCGAGCTCCAGCGTTGAAGGTCATCGGTCTGCCAGCCAATGGACTGTCCATCACTGATCAGAACAATCTGTTTGGTGACATGCTGACCATCCACCAGCGAAGCGGCAGCTGCGGCCAATGCACCCGGGACCTTAAGGACACCATGTACCGGGATAGCCCGTTCAAGAGCATCCAGCACATATTTACGGTCGGTAACCGGTGCTGGAACAAGCGGATCGGGAACAGCACCTGCGACAATCACACTGAAGGCAGCCCCGCGGGGTATCTCCTCAATCAGTTTTTTTGCCTCATCAAGAGCCCTGCGAAAATTCATATCGCCATTCACATTAAGCGTCATGGAGGAGGAGCCATCGATAACCAGTGCAATATCACGCTGGGAGCCGGAGGTGAACTTGGTGGAGCTAAGGCGGTCTTCAAAGAAGATTGAACCGATACAGGCTGCAAAACAAAGGAGTGAAAGAAGGCCGACGATAACCTGCCATTTACGATAGCGCTCCAGCACAAAGAACATACCGAAGAGAGTGATACCAATCATGCCAAGGGGCAGAATGAGCCACCAGGGAAAGGTGGAGCCAGCAGGAATAAAGGGACGCACCATGGCAAGAACCGCACAGCCGCAGAGCAGGCAACGGGCGGCCATAAGCAGCAGCTCTTCCAACAGGAGAGAGCGACGACGGCTCATCAGGCTATCGAGCAGGAAGCGCATGGCACCCCACTCAACGTTCTTCGCGTTGCGGCGGTTGAACAGGTGGATTAAGACCGGTATTGAGATACCAAGCAATCCCCACAGTAGTAATGGGTATAAAAATAACATTATTTAGTTCTAAAGTGCGCGAGTTCTAAAGTGCGCGAGTTTACATTCCACGTTCTACGTTCCACTGAAAATTCTTACTTTCCACAAAAATTCATCCTTTATAAATGGGCGAATGGTTATTCGTCCCTATCCTCGCTTCATCAGGTAGGCCGCGAGGGCCTCATCGTAAGGGACATTTGTATTCATGCAGGCGTAATCGATCTTCATACGTCCACAGGCATCCTCAATCTCCTTTAAAAAACTGCTCATCCGTTTCAGGTAAGTGGCGCGGATGGTACGCGGGTCAATTGGCAGACGATTGGATTCGTTCTCCAGGTCCTTGAATTTGGTAAAGCTATCAAAGGGGAAATTGATCTCCTCGTCAGCGACAATATGAAAAAGAATGACCTCATGGCGTCGGTAGCGAAAGTGATGAAGGGCCTTTATGAGGGCTTCAGGGTCATCGTAAAGATCAGAGAAAATAATAACCAGGCCACGGCGCGGAATACGTTCGGCGATATCATGAAATATATTGGCAAGTCCGGTTTCGCCACCGGGCTGACAATTTTCAAGGGTTTCAAGGATGGTACGGACCTGACTTGTGCGGGCACGGGCTGGCACATAGCTACGCAGCTCTGTATCAAAGGTGACGAGGCCGGCGGCATCCTGCTGACCAATCAGGAGATAGCTCAACATAGCGGCCATGTGGCGGGCATAATCAAACTTGGTATAGCTTTTATCGTAACATTCTGCCGCGCAATCGCCCTTGTAAGCCATTGAACCTGAGGCATCCACCAGCAGGGTGGCACGCAGATTGGTCTCCTCGATATACTGCTTGATGTAGTAGCGGTCCTTGCGTCCGAGGACACGCCAATCGAGGTTACGCAGGTCATCGCCGGCAACATATTGACGATGTTCTGCGAACTCAACCGAAAACCCTTTATAAGGACTTTTATGGCGACCGGAGATAAAGCCCTGCATCATGCCACGAGCCTTGACTTCAAAGCGACCGAGCTTAGCCAGGGCACCTTGAGGCAAATACTGCATATATGAGGGAAGAGGCATGTCAGTTTAGGGGTTAGGGGTTATTTAGGGGTTTCCGTCTTCGTCCCGCAAGCGGAACTACGCCGTGACAAGAGGGAGCTGAAGGGGTTAGGGGTTAGAGGTTGGAGGGTTTGAGGGTTTGAGGGCAAAAGGTGAGGTTAGCAGACATAAAGCCTGCATATCTGGGTTACTCAATGCTCCACGGGGGTAAACCCCGTGGGGGCAAGTCTTCGCAAGGCAACGCGTCTTCGCAAGATAATTGTTCTTCATAAATAAGTTCACTCTTCACACCTCTCACTTCTCACTTCTAGATATCCAGATCTTCTGCAGGGCGCATTTTTTCGAGAAGCATATCAATCACCTGATCGCTCTTGATTCCGGCGGCCTCGGCATTGAAGGTGGTCAATACACGATGGCGCAGAACAGGATGTGCCACGGCGGCGACATCGGCGGTGGTGGCATGGTAACGACCGAAAAGCACCGCACGGGCTTTAGCGGCGGTGATCAGGCTGATACCAGCGCGAGGGCCAGCCCCCCATGCAACCATTTCCTTGACGAAATCAGGAGCCTCATCCTCATTAGGACGGGTAGCGCGGGTGATATCGCGGGCAAAATCAATCACATGGTCGGCAGCGGGAATACGGCGGACGAGCTCCTGCATTTTGAGAACCTTCTCTGCATCGAGCACTTTCTGAACGCTATCGATCTGCGGGCCGGTTACCTGACGGATAATGCGGGTCTCTTCATCCTTATCAGGGTAGTCCACAATAATATTAAAGATAAAGCGGTCTAGCTGGGCCTCGGGCAGCGGATAGGTGCCTTCCTGCTCGATCGGGTTCTGGGTTGCCAGCACGAAGAAAGGTTCCGGCAGGTGGAACTCTTCACCGCTGACCGTTACACTGTGTTCCTGCATGGCCTCGAGCAGGGCAGCCTGGGTTTTGGGCGGGGTCCGGTTAATCTCATCAGCCAAGACCATATTGGCAAAGACCGGGCCTTTCACAAAGCGGAAAGCGCGTTTACCGGTGGTGCGGTCCTCTTCGAGAACATCGGTTCCGGTGATATCACTTGGCATCAGATCGGGAGTGAACTGAATGCGTTTAAAGCTCAGATCCATCACGCGGCTGATAGTGCTGATCAAAAGAGTTTTAGCCACACCGGGCACACCGACAAGCAGGGCATGACCGCGACTTAAGACAGCCATGAGCACCTCATCGATGACCCTTTCCTGTCCGATAATCACCTGACCCAGCTGTTCTTTCATAGAGGCGCAAAGTTCGGCTAGCTCTTTAATCAGAGCCATATCCCCCTGCGACTGTTCATTTACATAACCATCATTATCAGCCATAATTTTTCCTTTTTGGGCGACAAGCATGCCTTCACATTATTGATGGGCGACAAGAATGTCGCCCCTACTCGTCTACTGTTTCATCGCGCTGGTAGATAGGCAGTTGACGGTACGGGACCGTAAATGCAAGCACTACCATTGCGGTTTGGTAATAAGTATCCTGTTCATGTCGATCCCAGTGTCCATCTTCAAACTGTTTTGGAATCCAGGTATCATACATCCATTGCGAAAAGGTTTTCCATTGATCGCCACCAATTTGAAAGAGGCCCTGAGCGGCATAATACATGCCGTAGAAGCAGTAATTCTCTTTGGGGAGCTTCTCGTAATTGTTCATCAGATAGCCGGAAGCGCGGGCGATGGCAGGGTTGCTGTGTTCACCGCAGAGTGAAAGGCAGAGAATTCCGGCACCGGTCAGGGTAACAGCATGCGACTTTGTATCGGTGTAGCCAAAGCTGCCTTGTTTTTCATCATGACGACGTAAAATATATTCAACGGCCTGCTTAATGGATTCAGGAGGAATTTGAGCTCCGTTCAGGCGGGCAGAACGCAAAGCCATCAGAGCCCAGCCGCTACAGGAGAAATCAGAGTCAGTAGAGTCCGGTTTATAGCGCCACCCACCCCGGTTATTCTCTGATTTTTTGATTTTTTGTGCATCAATAATCACCTTGAGGGCTTTAGGCAGGGTTTGATCGATGACCTTCTGCAGTTCAGGACGCACCATACCGGAGATTTCGGAGAGAAACAAGGTGGAGATACAGTGGGAGTACATCTTGCCCTTATCATTACTGAGATATCCGTCAGCGCGCTGAACTTCAGCCAGTTTGGTGATAATTTTTTCTACGACTTCGCCATAGGGCTGAGTGCCGGGCAGATGGCCCCTGGCCAGGAAAGCCATACCACAGAGAGCCCAGACCCCTGATTGCGTTGATCCTTTATTCTTGCCAAACGAACCATCTGGATGCTGGCCTTTGGAAATCCACTCAAGGGCTTTCTCGATTGACTGATCGACTTCAACTTCAGAGATATGCAATTTCGCATCCTCCCCCAAAGAGACGCAGGTCGCAAAAAATATTATATATATGCATAATGTAAACAATATGCGTCGCATGAATCCCCCTAGTTTTTCTTCATTATGCTATATAAATTTGCGGATTGCAAAAGAAAAGGTATAGAGTGATGCTTTAGTTGGGCTGCCGACCATTGAGGGTCTGCGTGTTAAGTACTTTTCCATCGTTCAGGCGTTTAATATCAACATGCATTTGCGGATTACCGCGCGTAAAACGAAAGAGCAGGTAGTTATCTTCCTGGGCGACAAACTTTGAGTAGGGATCTTTATAGAGGTCGCCACGGCCATTCAAAGAGGTATTGAACCAGGGAAAGCCTTTGTCATCAGAAAACTCGCCAAAGTATCCAAAACCGGTAGCACAGAGAGTTCCCTGCCGTATCAACCGATTCCACTCTCCATGGCAGAGGTTACGAACTGAAGCACAGCTAGCATTATTAAGGGTAAGGGTAAAAGGCCAACGGGGCCGATCTTTCATCAAAGCGGCATACCACCTCAACTGTATCGAATTGGAGCGATAATCGTGACCGGTCTGCAACAGCGTTCCAATATCCGAAAGATGATTAAGATCAAGTCCAATTAGCTTCACTCCGAATTCAGGTATTTCGAAGTACCACTTCCATCCGTCACCAGGAAGAGGAAAAACGCTAAGATAGGCAGAAGCATCCACATCATAGACAGGAGCTTTGAGATTAGCGAGGGGCGCACGCGGTCTGATCTCCCTGTCATGGTTACCGAGAACCGGCATAAACAGGGTTGTACGAAACAGCTCCGGATATTTCTCCAGAAGTTTCAAATGGGGTTGCAAATTCAATTTTGCACTTTCCCCCTTTACGCCACTACCATGCAAACGAGAGATATGGTCGCCCCCGGTCACCAGCATATGAGGTTTATCTTTCAGTAACGAATTTACCTTCACAGAGGCAAAGCCCCAGTCAGCCACCATGGCTATACGTAAATCCTTCTCCGGAATTCCCTGGAAAAGCACAGCATCTGTAAGAACTCCATCAATTTCCAGTCGGTAATAAAACGGAGGATTCTTTGGTAGAGGCACCTCCACATGGTGCAATACCCTATTTCCTTTCAAGAGCGCTTTGATTTCACAGGCATCGTTAGTACCAAAGCGGACAATGGAAGGCTGTGGATTTTTGGTAACCCAGTTAATCACCAGATGACTTGGGATATTGCGCATACAGGTCAACCAGACCGCATCAGGCATTGGAGCTTTTTCGGTTGCCGCAAACGCGACAGTGGCCAGACCCAGTAGCAAAAAGGTGGTCAAAGTTAGACGATATCGATACATACGGAATTTCCTCCAATATTTTCAGAATTATAAATTAAGATTGATTTGTATTGTCGTACACAATGTGATTTTGATCAATCAAAAAAACGGGTTATGATAAAAAATGGGCGTATTTCAATTCCATTAAATTCCCTGGTAAATTGAGTTAATGCAACATAAAATGACTTGCGCCCATACTAAAAAAACCTGCCTCGGCGATGCTGAGGCAGGTAGTTAAAACTGAATACGGCAAAATGACAACTACCGTTTTTTTAAATTAAGATTAGCGAAGAATCAGCAGAGAACCAACCAGTGTATTGATATAGAGTTTGCCATTACGCAAAACGAGCTGTTCATCCACAGGATCGCTATTCAGATCAACAAGATAAAGATCCGGAGCGGCTCCAACCCAGGTGGCACCTGTGAAATCACCCAGCAGGGTAATACCGTGAGGAACAGGTGTCGAAACCGCAACAGTCAGTGAACCAGATGGAGCAGAGACCCCACCCGTAACAGTCAGTAGCGCACCGCTACCGATGGCCAGATTTTCAAGTCCCAGCACGCCAGTCCCTGTTCCATTGGTCGCCATGTTAACTGTAGCAGTTCCGGCAGTCACCGTCAGATTGCTAACACTTACCAGATAGTCCGTATCGGCTTTAGAACCGGAGGCGGCGGCAACATTGAGAGTTGCGGCAGCACCAAGATCCATTCCTGCGAAGGAGACAACCGTGCCATCACTCAACAGCATCGGAGCAAGCGAACCGGAGAGAGAGTCCTCCACGACAAGCGTATTACCAAAATCGGATGAGGCTGCCTCCGCCTCAGTCATTGCAAATTCACCCACAAACTGCTGAGCGGTTTTTCCACCGGTGCCAGCGGTCATACCTGCCCAGGTGGTGTTGCCGCCAAACTTGGCGCCAAGATCAATCACGCGTTCATCGGTGTAAACATTGGCTCCCTGCGTAACTATCAGTACCAGCTTCTCGCCATCGTAGTAGAGTTCAATATCCACACCGGAGACCAGATCTATACCGCTGATGGCTGTGTCATTATCAACCTTAGCACCGTCAACCACCCAACCGATTGAATCGGCGTTATAGATGTTGAAGTAGAAACCGATTGATGGAGTAATACCGACAACACCAATATCACCACCGGTAGCTCCCAGCGAGGCAAGACCTCTGGTGTCGTTCTGAAGCACAAAGGCCATACCATCAGCAGGACCATCAACATGGACACTGCCCACCTCATAACGGAAAGATGCATACCAGGGCAGAGCCGGATTGATCTTGGTGTTATTAAAGACACTGCCCGCTTTACTGGTCAAATCGGGGGTAAGTTCAACCCACTGGCTGCCACTGCGTGTCACCCACGTGGCTGTACCGTTGGCAGTCCACTCGGTGTTAGTCAGAGCGGGAATCAGCTCATTGGTTCCCTGGACCACAGCAGGGGTAACCGCCAACATGCCGCCGTCAAGGACAACATCACCACCTCCACCAAGCTGATAGGGTTCTGAGAGTAGCAGAGTTGCACCGGTATCGATACGGGTTTCACCTTCAAAGGTGGTATTGTCATTCACAAGCCGGAGCGTACCAGTTCCGGTGACCTCAAAGCTGCCGTCACCCGAGAGAGTATCGAAGAAGGAGGTCGTATCTGATGTTTCCGCTTCGACAACCGTCGAATTCGTAATGGTGGCATCAACGCCCAGCGAGATACCCGGAGCATAGGTCAAGCGTCCATTATTAACCTCAACCTGTCCTTCAAAAGAGCCATTGGCAGCCAGATAAACTTCTCCCGGTCCATTCACCTGAATCAGGCCGGTTCCAGAGAGCGGGCCACCAACAGTCACTGTACCGGCACGATCAAAGGCCAGTGTGCCATCAGCACCGACGGCGGCATAAGCGGTTGCCCCAAGCGCTCCTGTGGCTCCAGCATCACCTACACGCAGGGTGCCGGCTGTGATTCCGTAACCACCGGAAAAGCCGGCGTTGTCATCAGTCAGAGTGAGAGTACCGGTTCCTGCTTTCTGGACAAAAGCGGATGTATCGCCAGCAATCGTACCCGCATGCACGGTGTCGGAGTTCTGTTCAAGAACAACAACGCCATCGGAACCCAGATTAAGCATGCTGCCGGCATCACCTGCCAGACCACGCAGGACAGCACCACCGAAGAGGATCGACTGCGGCATCATCACTCTTGTCTCACCCGGATAAGTTATATAAACCTGCAGGGCGTTTCCTCCTGTGTTTTCACGGTAGGGAATCGCGATAGCATGGAGACCGGCATTCAGCTCAATTGTCCCCGAGCGAATCGTTACACCCTGATCATAACCGTTGGTCACCACAAGAGTTCTATCAATATAAAGCATTGATCCATCATCACTGCCGGTCGAGAACGTATAGGCACCAGAACGGTCCAGATAGATGCTGCCGTGGAGGAAGGCATCATAAGTATCATTCTCAGAGCCAATCGTCTGAACATAGTCTGTCGGCCAGTTCACGCCATTGCTGGCTGTATCAAGGTTGGCTCCAAGCATCAGAGAGTTGGTGACATAGCTGGGGCCATCAGGGAAGGTGCTGCTCAGATAAGCCTCCCATGCATCCAGCGACTGCATTTCACTGTAGACTGCGTC
Source organism: Kiritimatiellia bacterium (assembly GCA_027858965.1). Taxonomy (GTDB): domain Bacteria; phylum Verrucomicrobiota; class Kiritimatiellia; order RFP12; family UBA1067; genus M55B167. Next base: position 8,784 of record JAQIBS010000189.1, on the reverse strand, counting down.
GGCTACGCTGCGGTTGTAGAATTCCATCACCAAGCCGTTCAAACCTGTGACTTCAGTGATAACACCGGATGCCATTTCCAGTGTGCCCAGGATAGCGGCCCCGCCGGGAAGATAGAGAGAACCCGCCTGAATATCCAGCACCCCGGATTGATCGCTCGTTCCTGAAGTGAGAGTCAACTGCCCCAATCCATCTTTAACCAGACGGCTGGAATCATTATCTGAGAGGATATCGCCATCAAAGGTCATATCACCGTCATCGGTAATACGCAGGGTATTTTCTCCAGCACTGCCAAAGAGCAATGTACTGCCGGCAACACCGATGATTGACCCGACAGAGGACTCCTGACCGACACTTTCAGCGGAAAAGAGCAGGGCATTGGGCAACAAGGCTTGCGTGCCATTGGGAGGGGTCAGATAAACGCTCAGGCCCTGATCACCAGCGGCTTCATACATGGCTATCACGATCTCATGATATCCCTTGGAGAGAAGAACCTCTCCCACCGCATTTGTGTCAGCCAGAGTGTAACTCTGATTGCCATTGTTATCCACAGCCACATCGCCATCTATGAAAACCATACTTCCATCATCACTGACAGTTGCAAAGCCATAGGTTCCAGCGGTTCCGGCAAAGAATAAACCGGAGTAATAAACCACAAAATTACTATCTTCATATGCATCAAACCCCTCGGGGAATTGATTAACTGGCGTTCCTTTAGTATGCCCCATATTCAGCGAGGTGCCCAGATCGGTGCTGTTAACCACCAGATCAGGAGTTTTGCCTGAAAGAAAGGCGTTAACGGCAGCCAGAGAGACAAAATCTGCAGACTGCGGCGCACTGGCGAGCTGATAGAATTCACCGATCAGGCCAGAATATCCGGAGGCCACACTTAAAATTGCATTATCCGCCACAGAAACTGCACCTGTGATTGAAGTGCTATTGAGCAGTTCAAGGGTGCCCTGCTGCACATCGGCCATTGCGACACTGTTCGATGCAGTCAAACTCTGCTTGCCTGAACCAACTTTAACCAGAGTCAATGAACTTTCGACAGTACCATCAAAAACGCCGCTGGCATTATTGGCACCAACAGTGAATGAAGTGGCGGTTCCCGCAGAGTCAGTTACATCGCCTTCGCCCTGCAAGGTACCGACGATGAGTTCAAGACCATCGACATCCAGCTGCGCCCCGGCGGCTATTTCGATAACAGAGGAGGAGGTAATGATATCGAGATCAGAGACCTGCAGCACACCAGCATCCACAAAAGTGGTGCCGGTGTAATTCTGCAACGCGTCGATCGTCAGGGTACCGACGCCCTCTTTGTGAAGCGCGCCGGAGCCGGTGACAGCTGCGCTGAAAGTGGATGAACCATCTGTCTTCAGCCAAAGCGCACCGTTGTCGGTAATGCCAGTGGTATTCCAGTTGAAATTTGGTCCGTCGCCAATACGGATATTGCGGCCAGCATTCACAGTCAAGGTACCGGCATAGGTATTGGCTGTTCCGGCAAAGGTGACAAAACCGCTATCAGTGGTGGTAATATCACCGGAACCGGAGAGGTTACCAGCCAGAGTCATATTCGAACCACCCCAGGGGTGCACAACCATTCCGTTGGGCCCGACAGCCAATCCACGATTCGCATCCAACGTAAAATCGGCCTGCCCTGACCTGATCACACCGCCGTCAAAATAGAGATTGGCAGGGTCTGGCGAACCCGGGATGGCACCCAGACCATCTTCTTTGATAAACAGGATACCGCCGTTGGTGACAACCGTACCACCTGAGTAGGTGTTACCGGGCTTGAGCTCGACAATGCCGGGTGTGCCTATCACCACCGCTGTAGCACTGCCATTGTCAGTCAGGTTACTTATTGAGAGACCCCGATTTGGAGTGGCGTATGCTGTCGATCCACCACCAAGCCGGTAGGATGTACCGGAAGGAGTGATAGTACCGGAGTAGTCCAGTGAAAGCTCGGAGGAACCGAGCACAATGCCTGGAAGTCCTGAGACATCCACATCCTGTGCGGCATTGGCAGCGCCGATCAGAAGAATACCACTGGAGGCTGCCGTCAGACGAGTGGTTACAAAGGTATTAACATCCATGGCGGCATCAAAACGCAGAACAGCACCATTACGCAGTTCAACATCAGGAATGCCAGGAGTGCCGATTGAGCCAAGGCCGTTGGCATTCGCCAGAGAAACAGTTGCACCGTCTATCTCAGAGCCGCCGGTAAAGGTGTTGTTGCCACCGAGGGTCATTCCGCCGCTGGCAACACCGGTGATGGTCAGATGACCGGGAGTTGCGCCGTCATCGGTCAGAACCGCATCGTTGCCAACCATGGAGCCCTCAACCAGATAGTCATACTGTCCCTGATACGGAGTGAATGTGCCGGTGTAATTGGTCACGTTATTAAAAGCCAGCTTCATGCTGGGGAATAAAGAGAAATCCACTGCATCCGTGGAATTATTTTTAAAGAGGGTCAGATAACCGGCTGAGGCGACATTCAGATTGTCCAGCAGCTGAGCAGGTCCGCCGACCTTGGTGTAACCGATGGAGCCCTCGTTGACAACCGAAATTGCGCCCGCATAAGCCGCAGGCAGACCGTTGGTATTACTAAAGAACAGATCGCCGGACAGGACATCAATATCCCCAGTCAGCGTGTTAATACCGTTGAGGGTTAGACGGCCCGCTCCGGTTTTGGTCAAATTGCCGCCGGCACTGGCGGAGTCTTCTGTCAGAGACTGGTTCGCCGTCACCGCAACATCTGTCGGAATATCAAAGCTTACACCGCCAACCTGCAGATACGCGGCTGTGAGGTTTTCAAAGAAATTAGCGCGTGAATCCCGTGCCTGAATGATGCCGCCATTCATATAGAGCAGGTTGGTGCCGGCGGTGGTCTCAGCATAGAGACGTTTAGCGCGCAGAGTACCGCCATTCAGATAAACAGCGCCATAGGCGGCGTTGGTGACTGTGCCGACCGACCACTTGATATCCGCTGTAGCATCAATGATTCCATCTTCAACCACGACATCGGCGCGAGCACCGTTAGCATTCACAACGAAAGATTTGTCCGCCAGATAGAAACCGATTGTACCGCCGTCGACCAAAACATCACCCTGGGCTCCGAGCCCCATAGCGGCATAAAACCATCCATTCGAGCAGAACACTGCGCCACCGGAGAGCACGGTGTAGTTACCCACACTTCCATTACCGGAAGCGGAAATGAGGTCGCGGTCAACAGACAATAGAGAAGGAGCGCCGACACCGCCGATCACTACATCAGCCTGTCCACCATTCACGCCTGTATAAAGATTGGCCGTTGAAGCCCCTTTAACAGCAAAGCTGCCATCAGCAATGGACAGATTAAAATCATTACCGACACCACTGCCCATATTGGAATTCATCGGCAATGAGACAGATGCGGCGGCCCCGTTGGAGATGATCAGCCCACCATTATCGGCATAGAGATACGCCAATGCGATATCATTGGTAACCACAGCGGTTCCGCCGTTGTCAATCCAGACAGTTCCCCCATCGGCACCCACATTGCCACCCAGCCAGTTGGCCGGATCATTCCATGGCAGAGATACCGCAGGTGTTCCATTCCAGGTTGTCTGATAGGCATCACGTTCAAACTGATAGTTTTCGATCACCTGAGCCTCACTGAGGGTGCCGTCATGCACGCGGGCTTTGGCGATGGCGCCACTAAAGAGCATCTTCCAGTTGTTGGCACCAATGTCACGGACACCACCCAGTTTAAAGGTACTTCCGCCGCGCAGATTGAGAACGACTGTTTTTGTGGTGCGCAGAACTCCATCGGCATAGAGTCGTTCTGTTCCGTTGGTATCACGGGTCACAGCAATATGATGCCAGATGCCGGCCAGTGGCGGACTTCCACTCCAGGGAATATTGGGTGTGCTATAGTGCTCAACCGCATTATTGGCATCTGCGCAATAGCGAAATTCCATGCACTGCCCATTAGCTACCCCTATCCAGCTACCCCGATCTGTCCAGACCAGCTGGTCTTCCGGACTCTGCAGAGTTGGATTCAGGACCCAAAGCTCGACGCTCCAGATCTTATTGCTCAAAATAGAATCGGGAGGGGTAATAGCACTGGTCATCACCGAATCAGCAGACGCTGCAAAGGTGACAGCGGGTGTTCCACCCACACTGGCCTGATAAAGCGCGCCCTCGCCAACGACAGCAGGAACAAATTCACCACCGAGCGTACCGGTGTTCGTCCATGAGTTAACTTTAGAACCATCGGTTAGAGCCGACAAGGAAGAGGCATCAATATTTAAGAGCAGAGCCCCATTTGTTTCAATCTGAGCATGGGCAAACAAAGCCGAGCACAGCAAACCTAATACAACCGACCATTTTCTATTCATTACTTTTACTCCTTTTTCATAACAACTTATTTCCCGAAAAAACGCAGTGCTATTAAGTAAGCACTTTTTGCAGTTTTTATCCTAAGAATTGAGAGTAATTATAACTCTCATTATTTAAAAGTCAATAACAAGGCGATTTTTTGCTTCGTTCAACGCGCCAGCGGCAGTTGCACAATAATCCGGGAGGCGAAATCCGCATGACCGCGGGGATTGGGATGTAAACCGCCCCAATAGCCATTTTTTACGGTCAGAGCACGAGCTGTATCCAGTCCAAGATCAATAATTGAGATCTTCTTGTCTGCAGGATTTGCTTTTTTATACAGATCAATCATCTGGTATAAATCGGCAGCCTTATACTGGCCAAAGGGAATAATATAGACAATCTGCGCTTCAGGAGCCGCCTTGCGCATGGCACCCAGCGACTGAAAGATACTGGCACGCACATCATCGGGGTTGGATCGGTGAAGCGAGTCATTGGTTCCATAGTTAATCATAATCAGCGAAGGTTCCTGACCTGTTGCACCGTATGCACTGTAACGGCCCCTGGAATCCAGGAGTGAGTGACAGGAGTCGATTTTATTCCAGCGACTGTTCTGATCATCATAGGTGCCATCCTCAGGTTTTGTGGAATTGCTGATCACATACCAGCCAGGCACATCACCGGGCGGATTGTCACCACGATTGATCCAGCCACTCCATCCGCAGGCACTGATGGCATATTCATAATCCTGGGAGCGCAGGGCCTGTCCGACAAGATGCGAATAGGCCTCCAGTTCATAGGCACCGCATCCCTCGGTAATGCTATCACCAACAATCAGGGCCCAGTTTTTATCTGACTTGGCATCCAACGCTCTACTGCCCTCAACCAGCTTTATGCCTGTAATACGTACAACATTTGAACCACTGACACCGGGAGTCCCCCAACGTTTAACCTGGCTCGTTTTTTTAACATACACCGTCAGGGTATGTTTCCCTGCACGGTTGACACCCTGAATTTCTATTTCCTTTGCCGAACCCAGATTGGGACTCCAGACTCCATCCAGACAAGCCGCCAATACAGGAGGAGGAAAAGAACCGTTATAGGTGGAGGCATCAAGAAGCAGAACAGGGACCTCATCCTTTGACTGCGACTCCCATGTAAAACGGAAATAGGCCCCGGGATTCCATGTCTGGTGGAATTTTTCTCCGTCACGCCCCTGATCCCCCACCCAGTTAGCAGGAGAAAATACAAAACCGGGAGATGTCACAGCATGGACAACCCCTTCCGCAGCGTTCAAAAACAAAGCAAATACGCAAACAATTAAACCGACGGTAAACTTCCTGATCATTTCAAACATCTCCCAATTAATAATTATATTGTCCACACAACAGGGTGTGCCGAGGCAAGTGGACTGGTACGCAGTGGCAAGTGGCAAGTGATGCTTATATCCGTGCGAAGCTCCTAAACTATAATCCACAAGGCAGGGTGTGCAGGGTTAAGCGGACTTTGGTTTTTGAGGCGACAGCCGTCCCCGCGTAGCTCCTAAACCCATAATCTCCAAGGCAGGGTGTGCAGGGTCAAGCGGACTTTGATTTTTCAGGCGCAGCCGGTCCTGCGTAGCAGGAGAAAAAGCTCGTCCGCGTACCCTGTACACTCTGCCACCGCCCTCTCCTCCGCGCACCCTGCACCCCCTGCCGCCGCAACGGCTCACCAAGAGGTTCGCCCTCCCGCGTTTTGCTATATACCTCCCATAAACCTGCCGATGCAAACATAATTAAAGCCATTAACTAAAAACAGTACTCACCTGATTTCTCTGTGATCTTTGTGCTCTCTGTGGTTAATAATACTGCAAAGCAATGACCTCTGCGGACTCTGCGCCTCTGCGAGGTATCAACACAACATCTACTTTGCGTTACTGCGGATCTCGTACATATGGTAGCCGACTTCACGAATACCTGCAATAGTTTCAGGATAGGGTGTATTACAGCAGTCCACAAATCCCACCTGAAAATTCTCACCATCAAAGCGACCTGTTGTGGCCTGATCGCCGAACTGATGCCAGTGTACTCCGACAATCAGAGGATTTTCCAGAGCGGATGTCACATAATCAACATAGGCTCTACCACGCGCATCCTGATCCTTAACAGGAACAAGTCCAGTATGAAAAAGACCACGATCAAGTGCACCGAAATGGAACTCCCCGATCATCATCGGCTTATCAACACCTTTCGGCAATCCCTGATTTTCAAGGCTATGCGCATAAATGTTAAAACTGACAATATCGCAGTGCTTTGCCGCAACACGTATAACAAATTCCCGTCCAAGCGCACCACCACCACCGGCAAAGCGGCAGCCCATATAAAGCTTATTCGGCGCAACCTTCTTGAACTCATCGCGGATATTGCCGAAATAGGCATTGGCAATAACCAGAGTGAATGACTTCAAATCAGCTTCTGCACCCTTACCGGGACGCTTTTCTATCTTCAGAAAATCCTGCCAGTCGACATAGTTTGTCCCCCAAACCTGATTGAGTTTTTTTATTGAAGAGTACTTTGTCTTCATTCTATTCATAAACTCGATCTTAGCGGCCTGATCAGCCGGTGATTCAAGAGTCCAGGCGGCGAGGTCGGTCTCTTTACCCCAGCTAAGTTCATTATCCACGAAAAAACCGAAGCACCAGGGATCTTCCATCTCCTGTTTATGGATCAGCATCTGACGACGCACGTCTGCGCGAAATGAGGGATCAAAGGGATCACGGAAGGGCCACCAGCCATCGTGACTTCCTTTGATACGCTTGGACTTCAATTCAAAGCGGTCTGTGTACGGCGTCCGATCCATAATACAGATCTTTTTATCCGAGCTGTTGGCAATGGTATTCATTCCCCAGCTGCGCAAACGCCGATGGGCCAGTTCCGCGAAAATCTCGTAATAACGCTCACCATACTTGCGGTAGCAGTTGGCAGAAGAAAAATCATAGGTGCGTTTGATATCGCGTTTAACATAGTAGGGATGAAGCAGCTCATCACGCGTTGTATAGAACTTGGCAAAAGTTGTTCCCGCTTTGGGCAGATCCGTGAAATACATATCACGTTTGTCCAAAGGTGTCATTGCCGTTGAAGGTGTGACACGCACCGGCCCGTGCGACCAGTAGAGAAATCCTTCAGGATCAACCATCCACCATTTACCATCAATTTTCTCTACGCGGAAGTGACCGGTTGCCTGACGTTTCGGTCCATTGGCCCAACCACCGAATTTACTCCAGTTCTTTGGTCCCGGATGCGCTTTCAGATCAGCCTCTTCACGTATACGGGCCTGCTGCAGTTCGGCATCGTTGTGAATTTTGCCGGGCCAATCCTTATATTTAAACTGTCCGTATACATCTATAAAGGGGAAAAACTCCTCGGCCGTCATGTCCATCCATGCAGGAGTCTTCTTCACATTCCCGACATGGGCGACAATACGTTTAACTCCCCAACGCCAGTTCAATTGCGGCTGTTTAATATAGAGAGCAACTGCGACCACTTTAGACGGATCGAGATCGCAGACCACGCCCGATGTATTTAAAGGTCCTTTACGCATACCGAAAAGTTTGCTGTTAATCTCCTGCCCATGAGAAATAAGTGGAGGCAAAGCCATAGAATAGACCTTCGGTGTTTTGCCAAGAATCCTAACCCTATCAACGAATACCCCTTTGGACTTACCTGCATTAGCTCCAGGGTTATCCAGACGCACCGTGATTGGCAGATGTCCTTTGTTATCGCGATTCACCATTTCAACCGTCAACCGATTGCATTTGGAGAGGTCCCAATTGCCTTTGAGCACAATCCCCGGGTATCCGGTATTGCCTTTGGTTGTAATTTCCAGCACACCATTCTTAACTTGAAAACTACTTTTTGAATGTTGCTGCACCGATGCAATCGGCGTAACCGCTGCATCATACAGAACAATATTTTCAGCGTGAAGTAATCCCGCTATCAGTAACAAAACAATCAATCTTAACTTTTTCATTTTCCTCCCTTATTATACTACTAAAAATATTCCTCGCAGAGCCGCTGAGAACGCAGAGTTTGTTACCTACGCAATTATTTAACCACAAAAAATACGAAACTCACGAAATCATTGCTTCGCAGTTAATTATCCAAAGAGCACAAAGAACTCAAAGATAGTTCAGTTTCGATACCGATTCCAATACCGATTTCACCATAATCTCCAAGGCAGGGTGTGCAGGGTCAAGCGGACTTTAAAACATAATGGCAAGTGGCAAATGGCAAGTGCCAAGTGATCCAGCCGCCAGCCGTCCCCGCAAAGCTCCTCAACCCATAATCTCCAAGGCAGGGTGTGCAGGGTCAAGCGGACTTTAAAAATAATGGCAAGTGGCAAATGGCAAGTGCCAAGTGATCCAGCCGCCAGCCGTCCCCGCAAAG